>NZ_JBSGGK010000005.1:0-25431 GCF_053603855.1 Monashia sp. NPDC004114
GGTATTGGCATCGATTTTTGACACGCTGTTGAGTTCTCAAGAATCGGACACACACCATCACCCAGCCAAACGACCGGACTCCGGGGCAACCCTTCTAACTTACCCGCCGCGCCCATGGAAGTCAACCTGTGAGCCACCCTGTAGGGCGGTCAGATCGCACTCGCCTGATGGCGGCGGACCCACGTCCGAGCGCACCGGATCACCGGTGTCTCTTCGGCTGGGTGTCTGCCCCGGGACCGGCCTACTTCGCGGGCGATTCCTCGCCGCCGCTGTGGCGTCCGTTCCTCCCTGTCGGGCTGACGAAGAGAACATTAGCCCGGCCCCGCCGCGAAACACAAATCGCGACCCCCGGCTGCACGCTGAAGGGGCGGATTCCGTTGCGTCACAACGGAATCCGCCCCTCTGGAGCTCGCCCAGGCTGGCGGCGAGCCTGTTCAGGCCTTGCGCGCCGCCGCGAGGTTCCTTCGGCCGCGCTTGATCACCGCCACGGAGCCGTGCAGGAAGTCCTCGTCGGCCAGCACGAGCTCGGGATCGGTCACTTTGACGTTGTTGAGCGACGCCCCGCCGTCGCCGATCGCCCTGCGGGCGTTGTTGCGTGAGTCGACGAGCCCGACCGCCACGAGGGCATCGACGATCGTCGTGCCCACCGGAACCTGCGCCCCGGGCAGCTCTGCCGTCGCGTCGTCGAGCGTCCGCGCGTCGAGAGCGGTCAGCTCCCCCTTGCCGAACAGAGCCTCGGAGGCAGCCTGCACCGCCGCTGTGGCGCCAGCGCCGTGCACGAGGGTTGTGACGTCTGCGGCCAGGATCCTCTGGGCCGTGCGCCGGAACGGCTCCTCGGCGACCTGCTGCTCCAGCTCGGCGATCTCCTCGGGCGTCCGGTCCGTGAAGACCTTGAGCAGCTTCACGACCGACGCGTCCTCGACGTTGATCCAGTACTGGTAGAAGGCGTACGGGCTCGTCATCTCCGCACTGAGCCAGATCGCGTTGCCCTCGGACTTGCCGAACTTGGTCCCGGCGGCGTCGGTGAGCAGCGGGGTCGTGAAGCAGTGCACGCCGGCCCCCTCGACCCGATGCACGAGATCGACCCCGGCTGTGAGGTTGCCCCACTGGTCGGCGCCGCCCGTCTGCAACGTGCACCCGTGGGCACGGTAGAGCTCGAGGAAGTCGAGCGCCTGCAGGATCTGGTAGCTGAACTCGGTGTACGAGATCCCCTGCTCGCTCTCGAGGCGCGCGGCAACGGCGTCCTTGCGGACCATCTGGTTGACCCGGAAGTGCTTGCCGATGTCACGCAGGAAGTCCAGGGCGGTGATCGGCGCGGTCCAGTCGAGGTTGTTGACGAGGAGCGCGGCGTTGTCGCCCTCGAAGGCGAGGAACGGTCGCACCTGCTGCTGGATCCGCGCGACCCAGTCGGCCGTCTGCTCCTTCGTCTTGAGCACGCGCTCCGACGTCGGCTTGGGGTCACCGATGAGCCCGGTCGACCCGCCCACCAGGCAGATCACCCGATGTCCGGCCCGCTGGAAGTGCCGCAGCACGACGAGCTGGACCAGGTTGCCGAAGTGCAGTGACGGCGCGGTCGGGTCGAAGCCGCAATACATCGTGATCGGTCCCTGCGCGAGTGCCTGACGCAGCGCCGCCTCGTCGGTGGACTGTGCCACCAGGCCGCGCCACTGCAGCTCGTCCAGGATGTCGGTCACGGGTATCGGTGTCCTCTCGCCGTCGTCAGGTGGGCTCTCCCCACGCGCACAGCCTGCCCTACGCGGCCGCCGGCGGGCCAATAGGTTGCCGACGGTCCCGCATGCTGGTTGGCATGCTTTAGGCGCCTCGCTTCGCTGCGGCGCGTGCCACTCCGATTCTTCCCTGGCGCCCGTCAGGCCTTGCCCTCCTCCGCTCCGCTCACGGCGCGCCGGTTCCGAACGACGCCGGGGCGGTAGGCGGACACGTGGCGGTCGTCTCGGATCCAGAACCGCCACGGGTATGCCGTGCCGTCGCCACCCGCCCCGCTCACCCCCACACGCGGCCCGACACCGATCTGGCCTGCACGCACAGGTTCCCGGGCCCCGGACACAACCAGCTCGATCGGCTCCCCGAGCGCCGGCCGGCAGAAGTCCAGGCCGCTCTGCGCACCGGACAGCGCGAGCGCCTGGCCGAGCCGTCCCGGCCCCCTGGCCCAGTCGCGCTCGCTCGCCGTGCCACGCCTGGAGCGGACGAGCTCGTGTCCGGCGACCACCTCACCCGCCCTGACGAGCACAGCCTCAGCCGTACCGGCCTCGCCGACGACGAGGTTCAGGCACCAGTGGTTGCCGTACGTGAAGTACACGTACGTGAAACCGGCCGGCCCGAACATCGGCCTCGTGCGCGTGGTCATCCCCCGGAACGCATGGGAGCCTGGGTCCCGCTCACCGGCATACGCCTCGAGCTCGGTCAGCCGGATGGCGACGTCACCGTAGGCCACGTGGCAGCCGAGCAGGTCTGGGGCGACGTCCACGGCGGGGCGCGCGAAGAACTCGCGCGGCAGGCGGTCTTGGGCGCTCACGCGGCCCACCGTAGCCGCCGCAGGCGCTGTCACTGTGACTTGCTCGACGCCCGCCCACGCGCACGTCGCGTCAGACGCCGGCCTTCACCCACGTGCGTGCGAGGGAGGCGCGCTCCGTGGCCGCGACGAGCTGCTCCGCGACCCGGACCGGCGCGGTGCCCCCGACGGCGTCCCGCGACGCCAGTGACCCCTCGACCGACAGGACGCTGCGGACCCGGGGCGTCAGGTGCTCGCTGATCCGGGCCAGATCGTCGTCGGTGAGGTCCCACAGCTCGATCCCGCGCACCTCGCAGTCGCGCACGCAGGCGCCGGCGACCTCGTGAGCGACGCGGAACGGGACACCCTCGCGGACGAGCCACTCGGCGATGTCGGTCGCGAGGGCGAAGCCTTGAGGGGCGAGCGACTCGAGACGGTCGGTGTGGAACGTCAGCGTTGCCACCATCCCGGAGAAGGCCGGCAGGAGCACTTCGAGGGTGTCGACGGCGTCGAAGACCGGCTCCTTGTCCTCCTGGAGGTCGCGGTTGTACGCAAGGGGCAGCGCCTTGAGCGTTGTCAGCAGGCCGGCGAGGTCGCCGACGAGTCGTCCGGCCTTGCCCCGGGCAAGCTCGGCGACATCGGGGTTCTTCTTCTGAGGCATGATGCTCGACCCGGTCGAGTAGGCGTCGTCGAGCGTGACGAAGGAGAACTCCTTGGTTGCCCAGATGACGACCTCCTCGGCGATCCGCGAGATGTCGACTGCTGTCATCGCCGCCACGAACGCGAACTCGGCCACGAAGTCGCGGGAGGCAGTGCCGTCGATCGAGTTCTCCACCGCTCGGGCGAAGCCGAGGTCCTTGGCAACGAGCTCCGGGTCGAGCCCGAGCGACGACCCCGCGAGCGCGCCGGACCCGTAGGGGGAGGCGTCGGTACGGACATCCCAGTCGCGGAGCCGGTCGACATCCCGCAACAGCGCCCACACGTGGGCCAGCAGGTGGTGGCTGAGCAGGACGGGCTGCGCGTGCTGCAGATGGGTGCGGCCGGGCATCGCGACACCGAGGTGCTGCCTCGCCTGGGCCACCAGGGCATCGACGACGTCGAGGACGAGCCCACCGACGACTCGGGCATGCTCGCGCAGGTACATCCGGAACAAGGTGGCCACCTGGTCGTTCCGCGACCGTCCGGCGCGCAGGCGCCCGCCGAGGTCGGGACCGACCCGGTCGATGAGTCCTCGCTCGAGGGCCGTGTGCACGTCCTCGTCGTCGCCTGCCGGCTGGAACGCGCCCGACCGGACGTCGGCCTCGAGGCGGTCAAGGCCGTCGAGCATCCCGATCAGGTGGTCCTCGGTGAGCAGGCCCGCTGCGTGGAGCACGCGGGCGTGCGCCCGCGACCCGGCGATGTCCTGCGGGGCGAGGCGCCAGTCGAAGTGCGTGCTCTTCGACAGGGCCGCCAGCGCCTGGTCGGGACCGCCGGAGAAGCGACCACCCCACAGGCTCACTCGCGCCCCGGCGTCCTGCGCCTCGTGCTCCGCGTCGGTCGTCATGGTTCTCCTCCGGTCGGGTCAGTCTCGCGTGCCGGCGAGGGCCTGGAGCCGCTCCGCCACCGCGGTCGCGCGCTTGGCGCCGACGGTCACGATCATGATGGTGTCGTCGCCGGCGATGGTGCCGACGACGTCCGGGTCGCGGGTCTGGTCGATCGCGGACGCGAGGTAGTTCGCGGCTCCCGGCGGGGTACGCAGCACGACGAGGTTGGCCGCGGGGGTCGCCGACACGAGCAGCTCCTCGCAGGTGCGCCGCAGCCTGGCGGAGGCGGAGTCCCCCAACGACCCCACGGCGGTCACCTCTCCGCCTTCGCCTGGGACGGCATACACGAGCGAGCGACCACGGCGCACCTTGACGGCGCCGACCTCGACGAGGTCACGCGACAGCGTCGCCTGCGTCACCTCCGTGCCCTCGGCGACGAGCAGGTCGGCGAGCTCTCCCTGGCTGTGGACCGCATGATGGCGAAGCAGCTCGACGATGCGTCGCTGCCGCTGTGTCCGGCTCATGAGGCAGCCTCGCCCGCGGTCGCCAGGATGCCCGGGAGCGCGTCGACGAAGCCCTGGAGCTCGTCCTCGTGGAGGACCAGTGGCGGGGCGAGGCGAAGCGCCGTCGGGGTGACCGCGTTGACGATGAAGCCGACGTCGCGGGCGGCCGTCATCGCCGCCGACGAGGGTATGCCGTCCAGCTCGACCGCGCGCAGGAGCCCGCGGCCACGCGTCCCGGAGACGCCGGCAACGTCGAGGTCGTCGAGCAGGGCCCCGACACGGTTGACGTTGTCGAGCAGCCCGTCGCGGTCGATCGTGTCGAGCACGGCGAGACCGGCTGCGCAGGCGAGGGGGTTGCCGCCGAAGGTCGTCCCGTGCTGGCCGGCGGTCAGCATCCCGGTGACCTCGGCGCCGAAGGTCACCAGTGCCCCGATCGGCACGCCGCCGCCGAGGCCCTTGGCCAGGGTCATGGCGTCGGGCACGACACCCGAGCGCTGGTGGGCGAACCAGTCCCCGGTGCGCCCGACGCCCGTCTGGATCTCGTCGAGCACGAGCAAGGCGCCGTGGCTGCGGGTCACCTCGCGGGCCAGCCGCAGATAGCCGTCCGACAGCTCCTGCACCCCGGCCTCGCCCTGGATGGGCTCGACGAAGACGGCCGCCGTCGTGTCGTCGACGGCAGCTCGCAGCGCAACCTCGTCGCCCGGTGGCACGAAGACGACGCCCGGGATGAGCGGCTCGAACGGCTCCCGGTAGGCGGCCTTGTGGGTCAGCGCGAGCGCACCTGTGGACCGCCCGTGGAAGGACCCTTCGAGCGCCACGATCCGGGACCGTCCGGTGCGGCGGGACAGCTTGATGGCGGCCTCGGTGGCCTCCGTCCCGGAGTTGGCGAAGAAGACGCCCGAGCCGTGCTGGGCTCCCGCGAGGACCAGCAGGCGCTCGGCGAGCCGGATCGCCGGCTCCGAGGTGAAGAAGTTGGAGACGTGGATGGCCGACTCGGCCTGCTTGGCGACGGCCTGGACGAGAGCCGGGTGCCCGTGGCCGAGCGCGTTGACGGCGATCCCCGAGAGCAGGTCGAGGTATCGCTTGCCATCGACGTCGGTCACCCAGCAGCCGTGGCCGGAGGCGATGACCAGCTGCGGGGTGCCGAAGACCTGCACCATCGCGCTGGAGTAACGCTCGAGAAACTCACTACCGGTGCTCATGCGAGGTCACCATCCTGAGAAGGCCATGTCATGGTGTGGACCTGATGTCGGGAAGCACCATCGTGCCGATGCCTTCGTCGGTGAAGATCTCGAGCAGGATGGAGTGCGGCTTGCGGCCGTCGACGACGTGTGTCTGGGGAACGCCCCCCTCGACGGCTCGGATGCATGCCTCCAGCTTGGGCACCATGCCCTCGTCGACCCGCCGCAGCAGCGCCTTGGCCGCCGTGACGTCGATGGTCGACAGGAGCGAGCCACGGTCCGGCCAGTCCGCGAAGATGCCTTCCACGTCGGTGAGCACCACGAGCTTCTCGGCGCCGAGGGCGACGGCTATGGCCGCGGCCGCCGTGTCCGCGTTGACGTTGAGGATCTGGCCCTCGACATCGAGGTCCGGGGCGACAGTCGAGACCACGGGGACCCGGCCGGCGTCGAGGATGTCGATGATCGCCGAGGGGTTCACGCTCTCGACGTCCCCGACGAGGCCGAGGTCGACCTCCTCGCCGTCGACCACGGTGCCGCGCCGGCGGGCGCCGAGCAGCCCGGCGTCCTCGCCGGAGAGGCCGACGGCGATCGGGCCGTGCTGGTTCAGCAGACCGACGAGCTCGCGCCCGACCTGGCCTGTGAGGACCATGCGGACGATGTCCATGACCTCTGGGGTCGTGACGCGCAGGCCGCCCCGGAACTCGCTCTCCAGCCCGACGCGCTCGAGCATCGCCTTGATCTGGGGACCGCCACCATGGACGACCACCGGCCGCAGACCGGCATACCGGAGGAAGGCGATGTCCTCGGCGAACGCAGCCTTCAGTGCCTCGTCGACCATGGCGTTGCCGCCGTACTTGACGACCACGAGTGCCCCACGGAAGCGCTCGAGCCAGGGCAGTGCCTCGACCAGGGTCGCGGCCTTGGCGCCGGCCACCCGGATCGCTGCGGCGTCGATGAGGCCTCGGAGGTTCTGGTGCGCGGGCAGGGCGGGCGAGGTCGGGCCCGATGCCGAGTGTGCGGTCATGTGCTGTAGGCCGAGTTCTCGTGGACGTAGTCGTGGGTGAGGTCGTTGGTCCATACAGTCGCGGTCTGTGCGCCGGCATGAAGGTCGACGAGGACGTGCACCTCGCGTGGCGCGAGGTCGACGAGAGAGCGGTCCTCGCCGACGCCACCCGCGCGGCAGACCTGGACGCCGTTCATGGTCACGTCCAGGGCGGCAGGGTCGAATGCCGCCTTGGTCGTGCCGACCGCTGCAAGGACGCGCCCCCAGTTGGGGTCGTTGCCGAAGATGGCGCACTTGAAGAGGTTGTTGCGGGCCACCGCCCGGGCGACCTCGAGAGCGTCGTCGACCGTGGCCGCGTTGCGCACATCGATGGCGATGTCGTGCGACGCTCCTTCGGCGTCACCGATGAGCTGTCGCGCGAGGTCGCTCGACACCTCAGTCAGGGCCTGGGTGAGCTCCTCGCGGTCGGCTGCGACGCCCGAGGCGCCCGAGGCCAGCACCACGACGGTGTCGTTGGTCGACATGCAGGCATCGGAGTCGATGCGGTCGAACGACACCGCTGTGGCCGCGCGCAGAGCGGCATCGAGATCGTCGGCGGTGACGACGGCGTCGGTCGTGATGACGACGAGCATCGTGGCCAAGGCCGGGGCGAGCATGCCTGCGCCCTTGGCCATCCCGGACACCGACCAGCCTGCGCCCACGTGGCTCGCGACCTTGTGGACGGTGTCGGTCGTCATGATCGCGACGGCAGCGTCCGTGTGGCCCTCGGGTGACAGTGCCGCAGTGGCCAGGTCGACGCCGGTCAGGAGCTTGTCCATCGGGAGCAGCTCGCCGATCAGGCCCGTCGAACAGACGACGACGTCACCCGCGGACACCCCGAGAGTGGCTGCGACGTGCTCTGCGGTGCGGTGCGTGTCGAGGAAGCCCTGGGCTCCGGTGCAGGCATTGGCGCCGCCCGAGTTGAGCACCACGGCATCGACCCGGCCGTCGGACAGCACCTGCCGGGACCAGGTCACCGGCGCCGCCTCCACACGGTTGCTGGTGAACACGGCGGCCGCGTGATGGTCCGGGCCGTCGTTGACGACGAGCGCGAGGTCCGGCCTGCCGCTCGCCTTCAGCCCGGCCGTGACGCCCGCCGCGCGGAACCCCCGGGGCAGCTGCACGGTCGCCTGGGTCGTCATTCCGGTCACGGCGCCACGCCCGTCCGAGGGAGCCCGAGCGTCTCCTCGAGGCCGAGGGCGAGGTTGGCGCACTGGACGGCGGCACCGGCGGTGCCCTTGGTCAGGTTGTCGACGGCCGAGACGACGACCACCCGGCCGACACGCTCGTCCACAGCCACCTGGAGGTCGACATTGTTGCTGCCCACGACACTCGCAGTCGCCGGCCACGATCCTTCCGCGAGCACGTGGACGAAGGGCTCAGCGGCGTACGCCTTCTCCCAGGTCGTGCGGACCTGGGACGGGTCGACACCGGCGCGCAGACGAGCGGTGGACGTCGCGAGGATGCCTCTGGGCATCGGCGCCAGGGTCGGGGTGAACGACATGGTCACCGGCTGGCCCGCTGCTCGCGAGAGGTTCTGCTCGATCTCGGGGGTGTGGCGGTGCACTCCCCCGACCCCGTAGGGCGACATCGAGCCCATGACCTCGCTGCCGAGCAGGTGCGGCTTCAGAGACCGGCCGGCACCCGACGTGCCGGACGCGGCGACCACGACGATGTCGTCGGGCTCGAGCAGACCGGCCGCGAGTCCCGGCGCGAGGGCCAGCGAGATGCCGGTCGGGTAGCAGCCCGGGACGGCGACCCGGCGAGCGCCCGAGAGGCGGTCCCGCTGCGTGCTGCCGTCGGGCGCTGGGAGCTCGGGGAGGCCGTACGGCCACGAGCCGGCATACGGCGTGTCGTAGAAGGTCGTCCAGGCCGACGCGGAGTCGAGCCGGTGGTCGGCGCCGCAGTCGATCACCACGACGTCGTCGGGCAGCTCGGCCGCGAGCGCGGCCGAGTGACCGTGCGGCAGCGCGAGGAAGACGACGTCATGGCCCGACAGCGTCTCGAGGCCGGTCTCCTCGATGACGCGGTCGGCCAATGGGCGCAGGTGCGGGTGGACGCCCCCGAGTCGTTCACCCGCGCTGCTGGCCGCCGTGACGGCGCCGACCTCGAACTGCGGGTGGGCGAGCAGCAGCCGAAGGATCTCTCCTCCGGCGTAACCGCTCGCCCCCGCAACTGCTGCCCTGATCACAATGCATGACTATACACATCGATGCATAGTCCTGCATCCCAACCCAGCAGCAACACACCCGGAGAGCTCCGCAACGTTGCACCTATGGCGAGCTCACGGTTTCCGGGTGTGTTGCGGGGCGGGGGCGTCAGCGCTGGATGGCTCCGGTGGCCGAGGCCGCGGCCGCGACCGCCGCGTCGCGGAAGCCGTTGACCTCGTCGGTCGTCAGCGTCCGGTCGGCCGCGCGGAACGTCAGCCGGTACGCCAGAGACCGGTGGCCGGCCTCGATCCGCTCGCCCTCGTAGACGTCGAAGAGCGTCACGGACTCGAGGGACTCCCCCGCACCCGCGCGCAGCGCGTCCTCGACGTCGGCGGCCGCGACCTCGGACCGCACGAGCAGCGCGATGTCGGTGAGCGCCGGCGGGAACGTGGAGAACTCCACAGCCTGCACGGCCCGGTCGCTCGCCTCGGTCAGCACGTCGACGTCGAACTCGGCCGCGACCGTGCGGGCCGGCAGGTCGAGCGCCGCGAGCACCTTGGGGTGCAGCTCGCCCGCGTGCCCGACCAGCGTTCCATCCTCGAGCGTGATCCGTGCACACCGGCCCGGATGCCATGGCGCGTGGCCCGGGTCGTTGTCGACCCGGACGGACACAGCCAGCGCCGCCGCAACACTGCGCACAGCCTCCACCGCGTCGCTCCAGTCGGCGGCTCGCCCGGCACCCCACCAGCCGGCCTGCTCGACCAGCCCGCTCGCGATGACGGCACCGTGGCGCGGCTGGGCGGGGACGGCGGCATACAGCTCCTCGAGCGCGTCCTCCGAGGGTCGTGCCGACACCGTCGGGATCGGAGCCCTGCCGAGCGGCCCATGGGGCCGGAAGACCAGCCCGAGCTCGAACAGCGCGATGTCCTTGTGCCCGCGTGAGACGTTTCGTCGCAGGGCGTCCACGAGGCTCGCCAGCACGGACGTGCGCAGCAGCGGCCGCTCCTCGGAGAGCGGGTTGGCCAGGCGAACGGCCAGTCGGCGGTCGTCGTCGGGCGGCAGCATCAGCTGGTCCGCAAGCTCATCGGAGACGAACGGGTAGGTCAGGACCTCGGTGAAACCCACGCCCGCCAGCGCATCTGCGACCACCCGCCGGACCTCTTGGCCATGGGTGAGCCCATGCCCCTCGCTCGGGGTAGGCGTCACCGACGGGATGTTGTTGTACCCGTCGATCCGCGCGACCTCCTCGGCGTAGTCCGGCCCCGGCGAGTCATTGACGAGGTCAGGCCGCCACGACGGTGGCGTCACGTCGACGTACCGCAGGTCGCCCGTGTCGGCCACCTCACAGCCGAGGTCTCGAAGGATCTGCACGACCCGGTCACGGGAGTAGTCGACCCCGACGATCCGGGTCGGCTCGGTCACGTCGAGGCGGTATGCCGCCGGGCTCGTCGTGCGGTCCACATCAGTCACGCCCGGGTCGGCAGCACCTCCGCCGTGGGTGACCAGAAGGTCGACGGCCAGCTGCGCGGCAGCCGCCGACGCCTGCGGGTCGACGCCACGCTCGAACCGCTTGGACGCCTCGGTGACGAGCTTGTGCCTCCGCGAGGACCGCGCGATCGACGTCGGGTCGAAGTGGGCCGCCTCCACGAGCACGTTCGTCGTCGTCGCCGTGACCTCGGAGGACGCGCCGCCCATGACGCCGGCGATGCCGAGCACGTGCTCACCTCCGTCGGTGATGAGCAGGTCCTCGACGTCGAGGGCACGCTCGACGTCGTCGAGCGTCGTGAGCCTCTCTCCGAGGCGAGCGCGCCGCACGACGATCGGGCCGCGGAGCTGGTCCAGGTCATAGGCGTGCAGCGGCTGGCCCACGGCGAGCATGACGTAGTTCGTCACGTCGACGGCGAGGCTGATCGGGCGCATGCCCATCTCGGCGAGGCGCTTCTGCATCCAGGCGGGCGAGGGACGCGAGGCGTCGACGCCCCGGACGACCCGTGCGACGAAGCGGTCACAGCCGTCGGCGCCGTCGATCGGCGCCTCGTCCTTCAGCTCGACGCCGTACCCGTCGCCGTTGGGGTCCGGGGTCTCGATGTCGACCGGGTCGCGGAACCCGCCGGCGGGGCTGCCCTGGCTGTGCCAGTACTCACGCGCGAGCCCGCGCACCGAGAAGCAGTAGCCGCGGTCGGGCGTGACGTTCGCCTCGATCGTCTCCTCGCCCAGGCCGAGCAGGGCGATCGCGTCGTCACCGGGCCGAACGTCCGCCACATGGTCGGCGCCGAGCAGCCGAGGCAGCACGATGATGCCCGAGTGGTCGTGCCCGATCCCGAGCTCGTCCTCCGCGCAGATCATGCCGTTGGACATGCGGCCGTACGTCTTGCGGGCGCTGATGTGGAAGCCCCCGGGCAGCATCGCACCCGGCAGGGACGTGACCACGAGGTCGCCCACCTCGAAGTTCGTCGCGCCGCAGACGATCTCCTGGTGGATGCCCTCGGTCTCCATCTGGCCGTGCTCGCCCACGTCGACCACGCAGAACCGGATCGGCTTGCCGTTCTTCTGGACCTGCTCCTCGAACTCGAGGACCCGCCCGACGACGACCGGACCGGTGATGTCGCCCCCGTGGAGGTCCTCCTCCTCGAGGCCCACCGACACGAGCGAAGCGGCCACGTCGGCACCCCTGGCACCGGGCGCGAGATCGGTGTACTCGGCGAGCCACGTCAGTGGTGCGCGCATGTCAGACCACCCTCCCGAACTGCTGCGAGAACCGGACGTCGCCCTCGACCATCTGGTGCATGCCCTGGACGCCGTGGCGCAGCATGAGTGCCCTTTCGATTCCCAGCCCGAAGGCGAAGCCCGAGTAGACGTCGGGGTCGATCCCGCAGGCGCGAAGCACCTTCCGGTTGACCATCCCCGAGCCGCCCAGCTCGATCCAGCCGGACCCGCCGCAGGTCCGGCACTCGCCCGGCGCGGCCTGACCGTGGCAGACGAAGCAGACGAAGTCGGTCTCCATCGACGGCTCGGTGAACGGGAAGTACGAGCAGCGCACCCGGGTGCGGGTGTCCTCGCCGAACATGATCCGCACGAACGCGTCGATGGCGCCGCGAAGGTGCGCCATCGTCAGGCCCTTGTCGACCGCGAGGCACTCGATCTGGTGGAAGACGGGCGTGTGCGTCGCGTCGAGGTCGTCGGTGCGGAAGACCTTGCCGGGAGCCACGATGTAGATCGGGGGCGTGCGGGTCAGCATGCTGCGGATCTGCACCGGCGAGGTGTGGGTGCGCAGGACCATCCCCGAGTCGACCGGGTCGAGGAAGAAGGTGTCCTGCATCTGCCGTGCCGGATGGTCGGGGCCGAGGTTGAGCGCGTCGAAGTTGAGCCACTCCCCTTCCAGCTCCGGCCCTTCGGCGACCTCGTAGCCCATGCCGACGAAGGCGTCGGCGAGGCGCTGCGCGACCAGCTCGATCGGGTGCCGCGCGCCGCGCTGGCGGCGGTCCGTCGGGACGGTCACGTCGACGCGCTCCTCGACCAGGATCCGCTCGTCGCGCTCGGCCTCGAGCTCCCCTTGGCGGGCCGAGATCGCCTGGCTCACGCGACCGCGGGCCTCGCCGACCCGCTTGCCCGCGTCCGCCTTGGCGCTCGGCGGAAGAGCGCCGATCTCTCGGTTGGCCAGGGCCAACGGGCTCTTCTCGCCCTGGTGCTCGAGTCGCGCTGTCTTGAGCTCGTCGAGGTTCGTCGCCCCGGCGATCGCGGTCAGGGCGGCCGCCACGGCGGCCTCGATGTTGGCCGGGTCGAGTGCTGAGACCTCGACCGGGTCGTAGTTCGTGTTGGGTCCGGACATCGGCGTGCGTTCGCTGCTCTCGTCGGGGAAGGTTCTGGATCGGGCTGGCTGGTGCTGGGATCGGCTGGTTCGTGCTGAGTGTTGTGGCTGGTGCGCCGGGCCCCGCCGGCGCCCTTGGTGCCCGCGAGGACGGCCCGCCACGACAGGTCGGGCGGGCGTGCGAAACAGTCTAGGGGCGGCGTCGAGCCGTTTCTCGTGGGCTACGAGCCGACGACGTCGGGCACCCCGGACGGCAGCCGCACGACAAACCGGGCCCCACCGGCGTCGTTCTGGTCGGCGACGACCGAACCCTGGTGGGCTTCGACGAGCCCCCGCACCACGTATAGGCCAAGGCCGGTGCTCGCGTTGGACGGGCCGTGCCAGAACCGGCCGAAGATCTTCTCGCGGTCCGCCGCGGGGATACCTTCTCCCTCGTCGTCGACGTGCACCACGACCGACTCTGTCGCCGCGCCCATCGGCCCGTCACGGTCGAGCGTCACCGTCACCCGGCCGTCCCCGTGCTGGAGGCCGTTCTCGATGAGGTTGAAGAAGATCTGCTCGAGCCGGTCGGTGTCGGCCCACATCTCCGGAAGGCCCTCGGTTGCGGCCCGCTCCCCCAGCCGCAGCTGGACCGCACCGCTCGACCGGCCGAGCTCGTGCCGCACCACGTGCTTCTTGAGCAGGGCCTGAAGATCCACCGGCCCGAGCCGCAGGTTGAGGCTGTGCGAGTCGAGGCGGGAGATGTCGAGCAGCTCGGTGATCAGGCGGGTCAGGCGCTTCGCGTCCGCCTCGATGGTCTCGATCATGAGCCGCTTCTGCTCGTCGGTGAAGCGGTCCCAGCGACGGAGCAGGCTGCTCGTGAACCCGGTGACGGACGTCAGCGGGGCCCGCAGCTCGTGGGCCACGGTGGACAGCACCGTCGCCTGGTCTCGCTCCGCGCGCTGCCTGGCCTCGGCGTCACGGAGCCCGATCAGGACCCGCTCCAGCCGGTCGTCCTGGCTGGAGTGGATGTAGCGCGCGGTGACGAGCACGTCGTGGCCCTTGGGCGCGACGAGAAGCTTCTCGCGATGGCCCGGGCTCGACGTCAGACCTCCCCAGGGATCCGTGTGCGCCCACCAGTCGCGCCCGTACTTGTCCGTGAACGGGAGCCCCTCGAGCAGCGGGCGGTCCTGCACGTCGGCCCGCTCGCACCTGAGGATCCGGAGGGCCTCGCGGTTGACGAACCGGATCCTGCGGTCACCACCGACCACGACGAGCCCGTCCGGCAGCAGCTCCCCCAACATCCCGACCGGCGCCATCGCAGCCGCCGACTCGGGCAGGTGATCGCCGGCTCCGTCGACGGAGGTCATGTTGGGAAGGATAGCGACGTGCGCCCGGGCTGGCTGCTCAACGACGAGCGCGACGCGCCTCGGCAGAGGCGTACAGACACACGGTGGCCGCCATCGCGAGGTTGAGCGACTCGGCATGTCCGTAGATCGGCACGCGCACCACGTCGTCGCAGGCGTCGCGCACCTGCTCGGGCAGCCCCCAGGCCTCGTTGCCCATCACCCAGGCGTGGGGGCGGGCGAGATCCGCGTCGTGCAGCAGCGTCGACCCGGCGCCGTCGGCCGCGAGCAGGGCCACCCCTCGCTCGCGGAGAGCGGCCACGATCTCGGGGACGGTCGCTCCGACACTGACCGGAAGGTGCCACAGCGACCCGACGGTCGAGCGGACCACCTTGCTGTTGTAGATGTCCACGCTCGCGTCGCTGACGATGACGGCGTCGGCGCCGGCGGCGTCGGCGCCGCGGATCACCGTGCCCGCGTTGCCCGGGTCACGCACGTTCGTCAGGACGCACACGAGCGCGTCGGGCGGGAGGTCCGCGAGGGCCACGTCGAGCGGGACGTCGAGCATCCGGCATACGGCGGCGATGCCCTGCGGGGACTCCGTGTCGCACATCGCGGCGAGCACTTCGGGGCTCACCTCGTGCACCCACAGTCGCGCGGCCGTTGCCGACGCGACGATCGAGGTATGCCGGGTGGCCGCCTCGGGCGTGACATAGACGTCACGCACGAGCTCGGGACGGAAGGCGACCGCCTCGCGGACCGCCTGCGGACCCTCGGCGACGAACTCGCCGGTGCGCGAACGCGCCGAGCGCCGGGACAGCGCCCGCACTGCCTTGACCCGGTCGGAACGGGTGTTGGTCAGCACGGGGTGTCCCGGCGCCCGGTGATGTCGTGTGCCTGTGACGGCGTGAGGTCGGGGGTCGACCTCAGGCGGCGTCGCCGGCCTTGTCGGCAGCCGCGGCGACATTCGCGCGGGACAGCTCGACGAGGGCGGTGAAGGCCGGCGCGTCGTTGACGGCCAGGTCCGCGAGGATCTTGCGGTCGACCTCGACACCGGCGGCCTTGAGGCCCTGCATGAACCGGTTGTACGTCATGCCGTTCGCGCGGGCCGCAGCGTTGATCCGCTGGATCCACAGGCGACGGAAGTCACCCTTCTTGGCGCGACGGTCACGGTAGGCGTAGCCCAGCGAGTGGGTGACCTGCTCCTTGGCCTTGCGGTAGAGACGCGACCGCTGCCCGCGGTAGCCGCTCGCGCGCTCGAGGACGACGCGACGCTTCTTCTGGGCGTTGACCGCCCGCTTCACGCGTGCCACGTGAATACTCCTTCTCTGCGTGACGCAGTGCTTGGTGCTGCTGGCTTACCGAGACGGACCCGGTTGCTCAGCGAGATGCTGATGGTTGGGTGTCTCGGCTCACTTGCCGAGGAGCTTCTTGACCTTCTTGGCGTCGGCCGGCGCGACCTCGACGTCGCCGGCGATGCGGCGGGTGTAGCGCGACGACTTGCGCTCGAGCAGGTGGCGACCGCCGGCCTGCTCCCGCATGACCTTGCCCTTGCCGGTCAGTCGGAACCGCTTCTTCGCACCGCTGTGCGTCTTCATCTTCGGCATGGTGGCCGATCTCCTTCGTGTTGCGTGCGTACGGGGACGTACGTGGTCAGTGGGGCGGGCCTGTCGATCTGCTCGGTAGGCCCGCCGGAAGTCACTGGGCGCCGGTCACTCGGCGGCCGCGGTGGCCTCGTCGTTCTGCTCTGCGGCCGGCGCCTCAGCGATGATGGTGCCGGTCTGCTGCGCGGGGATTGCCTCGGTGGGTGAACCAGTGGGTGCCTCGGTGGGTGCCTCGGTGGGTGCCTCGGTGGCAGCGCGGTCGCGTGCGCGTCGCTGCTCGGCCCTGGCCTCCGCCTTCTTCTTCGTCGGCCCGATCACCATGATCATGTTGCGGCCGTCCTGCTTCGGGGCCGACTCGACATAGCCGAGCTCGGCGATGTCCTCGGCCAGCCGCTCGAGCAGACGACGCCCGAGCTCCGGTCGCGACTGCTCGCGGCCACGGAACATGATCGTCACCTTGACCTTGTCACCGGCCTTGAGGAACCGCTCGACGTGGCCACGCTTGGTGCCGTAGTCGTGCGGGTCGATCTTCGGACGGAGCTTGATCTCCTTGATGACGGTGTTGACCTGGTTCTTGCGTGCTTCCCGTGCCTTCATGGCGGCTTCGTACTTGAACTTGCCGAAGTCCATGAGCTTGGCGACAGGCGGCTTGGCCATCGGGGCGACCTCGACGAGGTCGAGGTTCGCCTCCTCCGCCAGACGCAACGCGTCCTCGACGCGGACGATGCCGACCTGCTCGCCGTTAGGGCCAACCAAACGCACTTCCGGGACCCGGATGCGCTCGTTGATGCGAGGCTCGCTGATGTGGTGCTCCTAAGTTTGATGAATGGTGTGACCTACGGGGTACTGCGTCGTGCTTGCCGACCACAACGAGAAAAGGCTCCCCGTGCGTGCACGAGGAGCCCAAGGTGACGCGTGGCGAAGGATGCCTTCGCGGCACGCGGCTCGCCGGTCTCACGCCACGAGGGCGCTGCTCCGACGAGCGGACCTTGACCCGGCAACCGTGTGGTCGACGCGGGTGGAAGCGAGCTTCTCTTGCACTCCGTCGTCTCGCCTCCGCGCGAGGCGGGTGCGGGATGACGGCTGGTCAGTGATCCATGTTAGCAGCCGGGACCACGTGGTCCGAATCGACGACGTGCACCGACGGCCCGCTGGAGACATGGGACGGGCCATGGCGGTGGCGCGAGACGACCAGGCCGAGGCCGGCGATGACCACGCCGAGGGCGGAGACGACGACGAAGCCCCATTGCCACCCGCCGCGGTCGATCGCGAAGCCCGCGACCGGCGCGCCGATGGCGGACCCGGCCGTCATGGCGGAGCCGTGCCAGCCCATCATCTCGCCCCGGTGGCGCTCCGGGACGAGCCGGCTCAGCTGCTCGACGGTGGCCGTGATCGTCGGCGCGCAGAGCAGGCCGGAGATGGTGATGAGCACTGCGAAGGCAGGAACACCGCTCGCCAGCGCGACCGGGGCCGTGGTCGCCGCGAGACCGGCGAGGAGCCAGAAGACCGAGATCGAGCGGTGCCACGCGCCGTAGACGAGGCCGCCGACCAGCGAGCCGGCGCCCCACAGTGCCAGGACCCAGCCGATCGAGCTCGTCTGCCCGAAGGAACGTAGGGCCGCGACGATGGAGACGTCGGTGCCGCTGAGGACCAGGGTCGAGCACAGGGCCGCCAGGTAGACGGCCGCGACGCCGATGGTGATGAAGCCGCGGAACGCGCGCCCGTGAGGCGGCTCGACGGCGACCGGGCCATCGGACACGGCACCGTCGGCGATGACTTCTGCACGCGCGCCCTCGCCGAGCTCCTCGCCGGAGGCGGCGGGGTCGTCAGCCGGATGTTCGGCGCCCACCGACCGCAGCGGCGGGTTGACGAACCACAGCACGAACCCGGCGGCCGCGGAGGCGAGCTCGCAGACCAGCAGGGCCCACCCGGTGTCCCACGCCGTCGCCAGCCACACCCCGATGGCCGGGCCGGCCATGAACGACAGCTCCGTCGCGGACGAGTCGAGGGACAGCGCCGTCCGGCGCTGGTCGCTCGGCACCGACCGGATGATGACCTGGCGCAGGATCGAGAAGGTCGGCACGACGAACAGGCCCGCGAGCGCGGCGAACGCGATGAGCGGCGCATAGGAGACCCACGGGGCGATCGACCAGCACACGACCTGGACGACGAGCGAGGGCCCGACGGTCCGCCGCAGGCCGATCCGGTCGAGCAGCCGCCCGCGCCAGGGACCCGAGATCGCCACGGCGAGGGTCGAGGCCGCCGTGACAAGGCCGGCCTCGCCGTAGCTGCGGCCGAGCGAGGTCACGACGTGCAGTGTGAGGATGACGGCACCGGCCCACATCGGGACACGGATGAAGAACCCGAGCACGAGAGCGTTGCGGGTGTCGCGGTTCGCGAGCACCGGTCGGTAGGCCCCCAGGTTCATGACGCCAAGCCTGTCACCCGTCGCCGACGGCGCGCACATCGATTCACCCACGCCCTGCGCTCCGGTCCTCGCGCGGGGTCCGGTGCCGCCGGAGAGCCGGCCGATCATCGTCCGGAGGCGCGGCGACGACGCATGTGCGACGGCATACAACGTCGGGATCTTGTAACCGGCTGTTAACAGGAGAAAGGTGGGGTCATGGCGCGAGCAACCGGCAGATCAGAACTTCCTGCGGCCCCCAACCCCGCCTCGCCGCAGGACATCCGCAACGTCGTGCTGGTCGGTCCCGGCGGGGCCGGAAAGACCGCACTCTTTGAGGCTCTCGTCGCAGCAAGGGTGCCCGGACAGCGTTCCGGCACACCCGAGCACGTGCGAACGACGAGCCTCACCGCTGCCTCCTTCGAGAGCAACGGCGTCAGCCTCAACCTCCTCGACACCCCCGGTTATCCCGACTTCGTCGGCGACCTGCGCGCTGGGCTGCGCGCTGCCGATGCGGCGATCTTCGTCGTCTCCGGCGCCGACGACATCGACCGGCCGGTCTCACTCCTGTGGCGTGAGTGCGCCGCAGTCGGCATGCCGCGCGCCGTCGCCGTCACGCACCTCGACCAGCCCCGCGCCGACTTTGCCACCACGGTCGAGGTGTGCCGCCGCACGTTCGGTGACGCGCAGGCCACGCACTGGCCGGTCGTGAAGGAGGGCGAGGTGACCGACGTGGTCGGGCTGCTCACCGAGGCGGGCCCGGAGCACGAGGACGCGCGCAACGCCCTCATCGAGTCGGTCATCGAGGAGTCCGAGGACGCGACCCTGCTCGACCGCTACCTCGAGGGCGAGGTGATCGAGACCGACGCCCTCATCGCCGACCTGCGCACCGCGATCGCCCACGGGACCTTCTTCCCGATCCTGCCGGTCGCCCCTCTCACCGGCGCCGGCGTCGACGACCTGCTCGGTCTTGTCGAGCGCGCGTTCCCCGACCCCAGCATCCATCCCCTGCCCGCCGTGACGACGCCCGCAGGCGGAGCGATCAGCGGGGTCGCCTGCGACCCGTCGCAGCCGCTGGTGGCCGAGGTCGTGCGCACGACGACCGATCCGTACGTCGGGCGTCTCTCGCTCGTCCGGGTCTTCGCCGGCACGCTCCGCGTCGACGACACCGTGCACGTGTCGGGCCACCTCGGTGACTTCGTCGGCCGTGAGGTGGCGGGGCACCCCAGCCACGACGACGACGAGCGCGTCGGCCCTCTGGCCGCCCCGTTCGTCGACACGCACCGCCCCCGCGGCACCGCGATCGCGGGCGACATCGTCCTCGTGTCGAAGCTGACCCGCGCCGAGACGTCGGACAGCTTGTCGTCGAGCGACCGGCCGTCCGTCGTGGCGCCCTGGCTGCTGCCTGAGCCGCAGCTGCCGGTCGCGATCCGAGCAGCGACCAAGTCCGACGAGGACAAGCTCGCGGGCGCCCTGCAGCGCCTGGTCGCCGAGGACGTGACGATGCGCATGGAGCACTCGCCGGAGACCGACCAGGTCGTGCTCTGGACGATGGGCCAGGCGCACGTCGACGACCTCATCGGACAGCTGGCCGAGCGCTACGGCGTGACCGTCACGGCGGAGCCCTACCGCACCGCGCTGCGCGAGACGTTCGTGCGCAAGTGCTCGGTGCAGGGACGCCACGTCAAGCAGTCCGGCGGCCACGGGCAGTATGCCGTGTGCTCCATCGAGATCGAGCCGCTTCCTCGAGGGGCAGGGTTCGAGTTCGTCGACAAGGTGGTCGGCGGCGCCGTGCCACGGCAGTTCATCCCGTCGGTCGAGAAGGGCGCACGCCTTCAGCTCGAGAAGGGGCTCCTCACCGGACACCCGGTGGTGGACGTGCGGATCACCCTGACCGACGGCAAGGCCCACTCGGTCGACTCCTCGGACGTCGCCTTCCAGACGGCCGCCGCCCTCGCGCTGAAGGAGGCCGCCAACGAGTCGACGATGGCACTGCTCGAGCCGATCGACCGGGTCGACATCACGACGGCGGACGAGTATCTCGGCGCGGTCATGTCCGACCTGCGAGGTCGCCGTGGGCAGGTGCTCGGGACCGAACCCGCCGACGGGCTCGGCGACGACGGGGGCTGGACGGTCGTGCACGCCGAGGTCCCGCAGGCGGAGCTCTCGCGTTACCCGATCGACCTGCGTTCCGTGTCGCACGGCACGGGATCGTTCGTGCGCGAGCCGGTGCGTCACGACCTGCTGCCGGCGGACAAGGCGAAGGAGCTGTTCAAGAGCTGACGCCAGTCGGCCCCAGCCACCCTGAGCATCACCTCGACGACGCCCGCCTCGCGGTGCGCGCGGCGGGCGTCGTCGCCTGCTCGGAGTCAGAGCCGGACGAGCATCTTGCCCAGGTTGTCGCCACGCAGCACGCCGAGGAAGGCGTCTACGGCGTGCTCGAGCCCGTCCACGAAGGTCTCCCGCGACGTGAGGGTCCCGTCGGCGAGCCAGCCTGCGGCGCGGGCGGCATACTCGGCGGCGAGGTCGTAGTGGTCGCCGACGAGGAAGCCGCGGATGGTGCCGCGGGTCTGGATCAGGCGTGACAGGTTCCGGGGGCCCGGCGGGGGCTCGGTCGCGTTGTAGGCGGAGATGGCGCCGCAGATCGCGATCCGGCCGCCGAGCCGCAGCGACCCGATTGCGGCCTCGAGGTGGTCGCCGCCGACGTTGTCGAAGTAGACGTCGATCCCGTCCGGCGCAGCGTCCCGCAGCAGCCGGGAGACCTTCCCGTCCCGGTAGCTGAAAGCCGCGTCGAAGCGGAGATCGTCGAGCACGTGGCGCACCTTCTCGTCGGAACCGGCACTGCCGATGACGCGAGATGCCCCGAGCGCCTTGGCCACCTGGCCGGCCACGCTCCCCACGGCGCCGGCGGCGCCGGACACGAACACGACGTCGCCCGTCTTGACCGGGGCGATCCGGGTGAGGCCCGCGTATGCCGTGAGGCCGGTCATGCCGAGGACGCCGAGGTACGCCGACGCGGGCGCCACCGTCGTGTCGACGACACGTGCCGAGCCGGAGTCCACGACAGACACCTCGCGCCAGCCCAGCCCGTGGAGGACGTGGTCCCCGACCGCGAACCCGTCGGCGCGGGACTCCTCGACGACGCCGACCGCACCTCCGTGCATCGCCTGCCCGAGCGCGTAGGGCTCGGCGTACGACTTCGCGTCGCTCATGCGTCCACGCATGTAGGGGTCGACCGACATGACGACGTTGCGGACCCGGACCTGGCCCTCCCCGAGCGCGGGCAGGTCGCTCTCGACGACGGAGAAGTCCTCTGGCCGGGGCCATCCGACGGGGCGGCGCTCGAGCCGAACCTCTCGCGACCGTTCGCTCGATGACGGAATCGACTGGGGCACAGTGCTGCTCACGTCCATTGCCTCCTCGCTCACGCGATCACGAGCTCGACCGGGATGTTGCCGCGGGTCGCGTTGGAGTACGGGCAGACGCGGTGCGCGGTCTCGACCAGGTCGCGGCCGAGGTCGGCGTCGATACCCTCCGGAAGCTCCACGTTGAGGATGACGCCCAGGCCGAAGCCGTCACGGGCGTTGCCCGAGAAGCTGACGTCGGCCGTCACCGCGGCGTCGAAGTCCTCGACCCTCCGGCGGCGCGCGACGAGCGCCAGCGCGCTCGCGAAGCATGCGGCATACCCGGTGGCGAAGAGCTGCTCGGGGTTGGTGCCCTCGCCCGTCCCGCCGAGCTCGCGCGGCGCGGCGAGCGTCACGTCGAGGCGGCCGTCGGACGTGGCGGCCCGGCCCTCTCGACCTGACGCGGTCGCCGAGGCGACGTAAAGGGCCTTGGGACGGTCGGTGACGGTGGTCATCGTGCTCCGCTTCTCTCTAGTGTCTATGGCGCACAATTGAGTTGTGCACAACTGAATTGTATGCTCGACACATGAGTCCTGCCAAGTCGCCGCCGCGCGGGTCGGCCCCGATCGCCATGGACCGGAACACGGCTTCACCGGAGCGGGCCGCTCCGCCGGTGGCCGCCGACCTCCGGCTCGACGCCCAGATCTGCTACGCCATGCACACGACCGTGCGAGCCTTCGACGCCGTCTACCGGTCGCTGCTCAAGGAGCACGGCCTCTCCTACCCGCAGTACATCGCCCTCATGACGATCGGCGAGCACGGTGCCCTGACCGTCGGCGAGCTCGGGGACCTCATGCGCCTCGACTCAGGCACCCTGTCGCCGCTGCTCAAGCGGATGGAGGCCGCCGACCTCGTCGGCCGCCATCGCGACCCCGACGACGAGCGCCGAGTCCGCGTCGAGCTCACTCCCGCTGGACGCGAGCGCCTGACGGCGGTGGCCGGCATACCCCGGGCGATCGTCGAGCGCAGCGGCCTCGACCGCGCCCGCCTCGCCGAGCTGCGCAGCACGCTCCGAGCCCTGGTCGACACGCTCGAGGACGACACCGCCCCGGTCGTCTGAGGCTGCCTGGATGATGTGCCGGCACCCGCCACGACGCGCCGGCAGCGGTCGCCGGACGACGTCTCGAGCGCGACCAACAGACCTCTTGCACGGAGCCTCCAGTTCGAATACTCTGAGTCAAGTATTCGAACTGGAGGACTCATGACCCGCCGCCGCGTCAACAACCCACTGGCCCTGGCGGTGCTCGCCTGCCTCGGGGAGCGGCCGATGCATCCCTACGAGATCAGCCAGACGCTGCGCCACCGCGGCAAGGAGAAGAGCATCAAGCTCAACTACGGCTCGCTCTACTCCGTCGTCGCCGCCCTCGAGAAGCACGGCCTCATCGTCGAGCAACAGCGGATCCGCGAAGGCAACCGCCCGGAGCGCACGGTCTACGCGATCACGCCCGCTGGGGCCGACGAGTTCGAGGACTGGCTGTCCGAGCTGCTCAGCACCCCGACGGACGACCCGTCGTCGCTCGAGTCGGCGCTGTCGCTCATGGCCGGCCTCCCGCCCGACCAGGCGGCGCTGCTGCTGCTCGAGCGGGTCAACCGGCTCGACCTCGAGCTGCTCAGCATCAAGTCCGCCAACGACTGGTCCCGCGACCACGGGCTCCCCGAGATCTTCCTGGTGGAGAGCATCTTCCGGGAGACCATGCTGCGTGCCGAGCGGGAGTATGCCGCCGCGCTCGCATCCGACATCCGCTCCGGCGCCCTCGGGGGCGCCAAGGCCTGGCGCAAGCTCCACGAGCTGAGGGCCTCCGGTGAGTCGATGGACCAGATCCTCGCCGATCCCGTCCGCTACCTCGGAGAGGAGGGACGCATCCTCGCCGAGATGGACGCCTTGGGCGCCGGCGGCGAGCCGCCGGCCTCAGCACCAGGAGACTGAGCCGGCGCACCCTCGACCCGGCGCGGCAACGCCGGGCCGAGGGCCATTCCTCGAGCTGGTCGATGCGACCTGCCACATGGGCACTCAAGGCACACCACGAGCCTACGGCAGCAGTGTCGACCGACTCCCCCATCAGCGCCTCGCGCGTCCGCGCGGAGCCACCGAAGGAGTCACCATGACGCAGCACCCCGTCGCGGCCGCCACGGTCGCGACCCAGAGCTCACCACCCGGTGAGACCTGGGCGATCGAGGCCGTCGGCCTCGTCAAGACGTACTCGGCCGGGCGCCGCAAGCCGCCGGTTCGGGCCCTCGACGGACTCACCCTTCGGGTCCGGACTGGCGAGGTGTTCGGCCTGCTCGGGCCGAACGGCGCCGGCAAGTCGACGACCGTCCGAATCCTTTCCACGCTCTCCCGACCGGACTCCGGCACCGCCCGGGTCGCAGGTCACGACGTGCTCGCCGACCCCTCGGCCGTGCGCCACGCGATCGGGCTCGTGTCGCAGAAGCCGAGCGCCGCACCGCTGATGACGGGTCGGGAGAGCCTCGAGATGGCCGCCCGCATCCAGGGCATGAGCCACACCGAGGCACGGCACCGGTCCGACGAGCTTCTCGAACGGTTCGGGCTCGCCGAGGCCGCCGACCGCCTCACGAAGACGTACAGCGGCGGGATGAACCGCAAGCTCGATGTCGCCATCGGTCTCGTCAACCGGCCGGCGGTGCTCTTCCTCGACGAGCCGACGACCGGCCTGGACCCAGAGGCCCGGGCCGAGATGTGGGCCGAGATCGCACGCATGGCGTCCGTGGACCGGATGACGGTGCTGCTCACGACCCACTACCTCGACGAGGCCGACCACCTGTCCGACCGCCTCGCGATCGTCGACCACGGCCGGCTCGTGGCCCAGGGCTCACCGGACGAGCTCAAGAGCGAGCTGCGAGGCGACAGCCTCGTCTTCGAGCTCGCCGACCCGGCATCGGGATCCGTTGCAGCACAGCGACTCTCGCAGCTGGACTCTCTTGTTGACATCGTCCACGAGGGACGCACGGTTCGCGCCCGGGCCGACCGCGGCGCGAGCGTGATCCCGACCGCGCTGGCGGTGCTCGAGCAGGGCGGCCTCGACGTCAGCTCCGCCACGCTGGCCCGGCCGTCGCTCGACGACGTGTACCTGCGCCATGCCGGCCGCGCGTTCGAGGAGGTGGCATCGTGACCACCCTCGTGACGCACTCGGCCCTCATGACGAGGCGGTCGGTCAGCTCGCTCGTGCGCCAGCCGGCCTTCGTCGTCATCACCCTCGTGCAGCCCGCCATCTGGCTGCTGCTGTTCGGGGCGCTGTTCCAGAGTGCAGTGCAGATTCCAGGTTTCGGGGCCGCCGGCCAGTCGTACCTCGAGTTCCTCACCCCTGGGGTCGTCATGATGACGGCGCTGTTCTCGGCGGCGTGGGCGGGCACGCAGTACATCGAGGACATGAACCTCGGCGTCATGGACCGCCTGCTCGCCTCCCCAGTGCGGCGTGGCGCCCTGATGAACGGCACCATCGCCTACCAGAGCATCACGTGCATCGTGCAGACCTCCGTGATCGTCGTCATCGCGTATGCCGCCGGCGCCCGTTTCGACAACCCGCGCCCCGGCATACTCCTGACCTTCCTTGCGGCGGTGCTGCTGACGATCGTGTTCGCGGCGCTGAGCAACGCGGTCGCCCTGCTCGCCAGGGACCAGAACGCCCTCATCGGCATCAGCCAGCTGCTGTCGCTTCCGCTGGCGTTCGTCTCCTCCGCGATCATGGACCCGGAGCTCGCGCCGTCCTGGCTGCAGACCGTCGCGACGTACAACCCGCTCGACTGGGCTGTCGTGGTGAGCCGGGAGGCGCTGTCGTCCGCAACCGACTGGGCAGCGGTGTGGCCACGCCTCGGAGCTCTCGCAGCCCTCGCCGCCATCATGAGCTGGCTCGCGACGAAGGCCTTCGCGGCGTACCAGCGCTCGCTCTGAGGCCAACGCCGTGGTACGCGAGTGACGGAGCGCCCACTCGACCAGGTACGGGCCGGCGGCGTGGTACG
>NZ_JBSGGK010000005.1:25525-260801 GCF_053603855.1 Monashia sp. NPDC004114
GGTACGCGAGTGACGGAGCGCTCACTCGACGGAGGGCCGGAAGCCGCGGTCGAGTGGGCGCCCAGCCCCACGCGTCACACGCTCACTCGACCAGCAGCGAGCCATCGCCCTGGTACGCGAGTGACGGAGCGCTCACTCGACGGAGGGCCGGAAGCCGCGGTCGAGTGGGCGCCCAGCCCCACGCGTCACACGCTCACTCGACCAGCAGCGGGCCCGCGCCCTGGTACGCGAGTGACGGAGCGCCCACTCGACCGGGGTCGAGTGAGCGCTCCTGGTGTCGTGGCTCGCTAGGGGATGAGCAGCGAGATGGCGTGGATGAGCATGCCGATCAGACCGCCGACGAGGGTGCCGTTGATCCGGATGAACTGCAGGTCGCGCCCCACTTGGAGCTCGACCCGTTCGGCCGTCTCCTTGCCGTCCCAGCGGTCGATGGTGTGGCTGATCACCTGGGTGATCTCGGTGCCGTAGCGCTCGACCGCATAGACGGTCGCGTCGCAGATGCGCGCGTCGATGCGGTCGCGCAGCGACCGGTCGGCGAGCAGCCGCTCGGCCAGGGCGCTGACCTCCTGGACGCCACGGACGCGCACCGGCCCGTCGACGTCCTCCAGCGCGGCGATCACCACCTCGCGCATCGATCGCCACAACGCCATCGCGGTGTCGGCTGTCTGCGGGTGCGTGAGGAGACGCTCCTTGAGCCGCTCCGCCTTGGCCTGCGTGACCGGGTCGTGCTGCAGGTCGTCGGCCAGGTCGATGAGCAGCTTGTCCAGGGCGATGCGCACGTCGTGCTTGGGGTCGCGGCGCACGTCCGCGACCCACTTCAGCGCCTCGGTGTGGATCTTGCGGGCGACGATGTCGTTGATCGCGTCGGGCACCCAGGTGGGCGCGCGCTGGACGATGAGCGACTCGAAGAGGTCCTCGTTGTCGACGAGCCAGATGCGGATCTCGTCGAGGGCGAGGTCGACGAGGCCTGCGTGTGCCTCGTCACGGACGACCTGGTCGAGCAGGCTGCCGGCCAGGGGGCTCACGGGCACCTCGATCAGCCGTGGCAGCACCGCCTGCTCGATGATCGCGCGCACGTCGTCGTCGGGGATGCGGTGCAGCGCGTGGACCGTGACCGTCGCCACCTCGTCGACGAGACGTCGCGCGTGCCCGGGAGCCAGCGCCCACTCGGCGAGACGCCGGGTCGGCTCGGCGTCGAGGACCCGGTCGCGGATGATGTCCTCGCGCATGAAGTTCTCGCTGACGAACTCCTCGAGGCTTCGGCCGATCATCTCCTTCTTGCGCGGGATGAGGGCGGTGTGCGGGATCGGGAGCCCGAGCGGATGGCGGAACAGGGCCGTGACCGCGAACCAGTCGGCGCATGCGCCGACCATCGACGCCTCGGCACCGGCGTTGACGAAGCCGAGGACGCCGTCGTCGTGGCCTCTGGTCAGGATGTAGACGATGGCCGCGAGGACGAGCAGCCCGGTCGCCAGAAGGCGCATCCGTCGCAGGTCCCGCCTGCGTTGGGCATCGAGCGCGGGGTCGACGATGAACCCGAGTGGGCCGCTTGGCGGCGCTGCGCTCCGGTGCGGCGCTCTGGCGGTGGACGTGGCCGGGTCGGATGGCCCCGGCGGGCGTTCCCGAGTGGCCTGGGGTGTGGTGTCCACGTGCGGCACCTCCGCGGGTGTGTTGCTCAGCGCGCCGTCTCGAGCGCGAAGGTCAGAGCATCGATCCTCGCACGGGTCTCTCCATCGGTCGCGATCCGCTCCCCGATCCGTGTCGCGAGAGCCTGCACGTCGTCGGCGCCGAGGCCGGGGCGCAGCACCAGGACCACACGCAGGACACCGGCCCTGGCGGGCTCCCCTGCCTCGAGCCGGTGGCCGGCGACGGCCTCCTCTCCGCGCACGGCCGCGGCGACCGCGGCGGCGACGTGCTCGTCGTCGTGGCTCGGTCGCCACTCACGCTCCTGGGCGAGTGCCCACAGCATGCTGGGGCGCAGCACAGTTGTGTGGGGCGACCCGAGGTCGACGACGAGCACGTGACACTCCTCACCGATCGCGGCCCGCGCTGCGGCTGCAGCCGAGACCGGCACCGGGCGGGCGCCGGGGTCCCAGGTGCTCAGGCTCGCCAGCGAGGTGAACATCGGCAGGGCGCGCTGCCCGTCCGGTGCGGTGATGATGACGGCAGCCATGTCGCTGCGGGTCTCGACCCTGTGCTCGCCGGACTCGTCGACGTCCGACGCCACGGCGACGACCGGCACGAGCCACCGCGTGCGGGCCACGTGCGCGACGAGGTCGGCCTCGGTTTCGCCGGTCTCAGCGGGGCCGGTCTCAGGGGCGCCGGCCGCAGAGGCCACAGAGGCCGCGGTCGCGGACTTGGAGCGCGCGCGCCCTTCGAGCAGCTCGAGGAGCTCCGGGTCGGCCGCACCGGTGTCGTCCGCGAACCCGTGGGACGGGATGTTCTTGCCGGCCCACGCCTGGCCTGCTGAGTCGGCGGGTCGGCCCTGGGCATCGAGGTGCCCCGCCGAGTGGTCGTGGTGTGCGGGGCCGGTCATGATCCCGGTCGCCCGGCGACGTCGAGTGCCTCGGGCAGCGTGAACGCGCCGCGGTAGAGGGCCGAGCCGACGATGGCCCCCTCGACGCCGTCGCCCACGAGGTCGCGGATGACCCCGATGTCCTCGAGCGTCGACACGCCGCCACTGGCGACGACCGGCCGGTCGGTCCTGGCGCACACGGCCCGGAGGAGCTCGACGTTGGGGCCCTGCAGCATGCCGTCCTTGTTGACGTCGGTGACGACGTAGCGAGCGCACCCCTCGCGGTCCAGTCGCTGCAGGGTCTCCCAGAGGTCTCCACCCTCGCGGGTCCAGCCCCGCGCGGCGAGGGTCGTCCCGCGGACGTCGAGGCCGATCGCCACCCGGTCGCCGTGCTCGGCGATGACCGAGGCCGTCCAATGCGGGTCCTCCAGTGCGGCGGTGCCGATGTTGACCCGTCGGCAGCCGGTGGCCAGTGCCGCCTCGAGCGAGTCGGTGTCGCGGATGCCCCCGGACAGCTCGACGGCGAGGTCGAGGCGGCCGACGATCGAGGCGATCAGGTCGCGGTTGCTGCCCCGGCCGAACGCGGCGTCGAGGTCCACGAGGTGGATCCATTCGGCGCCCTGCTCCTGCCAGGCCTTCGCGGCGACCCATGGGTCGCCGAACTGGCCGCCGCTGCCTGCGACTCCCTGGACGAGCTGGACGGCCTGGCCGTCGGCGATGTCGACGGCGGGCAGCAGCTCGAGGCGCGGCTGGTCGGTCATCTCGGTGTGGCTCCTGAAGGTTGATCTGTGGGTGGGGCGACGGGCCGGAAGAGACGCCGGCTACCGGTTTCCGGCGGGACGATGGCGCGGGCTAGAGGCTGCGCACCCAGTTCTCGAGCAGGTGTGCCCCGGCGTCGCCGGACTTCTCCGGGTGGAACTGGGTCGCTGACAGAGGTCCATTCTCGACCGCCGCCACGAACGGCGCACCGTGGCGCGCCCACGTCACCCTCGGCGCGACCGCACGGAAGGCTCCGGTCGCCTCGAGCGTCCAGCGCTGGACGGCATACGAGTGGACGAAGTAGAAGCGCTCGTGCTCGACCCCGGCGAACAGCGCCGACCCGTCGGCCACCTCCACCTCGGACCAGCCCATGTGAGGCACGATGTCGGCTGGCAGCCGCTCCACCGTGCCCGGCCATTGCCCGAGACCCTCGAGCGGCCGCTCGGACGGCTCGGCGGAGCCGTCGAAGAGCACCTGCATCCCGACGCAGATGCCCAGCACCGGACGTCCGCCGCTGATCCGGCGGCCGATGATCCTGGGCCCGTGCGCCGCGGCAAGGCCCGCCATGCATGCGTGGAAGTTGCCGACACCGGGAACGAAGAGACCGTCGCACTCGAGCGCGGCGAGCGGGTCGGCGGTCAGCGTGACCGACGCTCCGACCCGCTCGAGCGCGCGCACAGCGGAGCGGACGTTGCCGCTTCCGTAGTCGAGGACGACGACGTCGGCCGTCATGACAGCGCCGCCATCGTCAGAGAGCACCCTTGGCGCTGGGGATCCCGACGACGCGGTCGTCGCGCGCCACGGCGGCGCGCAGCGCACGTGCCACGGCCTTGAACTGCGCCTCCACGATGTGGTGCGGGTCGCGGCCGGAGATCACCCGCACGTGCAGGCACAGTCCGGCGTTGAAGGCGAACGACTCGAAGACGTGCCGGGTCATCGACCCGGTGAAGTGCCCGCCGATGAGGGCGTACTGCTGGCCCTCGGGCTCGCCCTCGTGCACGACGTAGGGGCGGCCGGCGACGTCGACCACTGCGTGCGCGAGCGCCTCGTCGAGGGGCACGGTCGCGTCGCCGAACCGGGAGATCCCGGACTTGTCGCCGAGCGCCTCGCGCACGGCCTGGCCGAGCACGATGGCGGTGTCCTCCACGGTGTGGTGGACATCGACGTCGACGTCACCCGTGGCCCGGACGGTGAGGTCGATGAGCGAGTGCTTCGCGAGCGAGGCAAGCATGTGGTCGTAGAACGGCACGCCCGTGGAGATCTCCGACCGCCCGGTGCCGTCGAGGTCGAGCCACAGGTCGACCGATGACTCGGAGGTCGCCCGGCTGATCTTCGCGGTGCGATTGTTAGGGCTCATGCAAGAGCTCCATCCTGAGACCGCCGCGGCGCCGGCGTTGCCTGGACGCAGCGCAGCGAGCTGGGTCCCACGCTCTGCGTGGGAGGAACGAGCGAGCGAAGCGGAGGAAGGCAAGGCCTCAGAGGCGCCGTGGCACGCGCCGCAGCGAAGCGGAGGTGCCATTCAACACTTCTCATACAAGTTCACCTTCCTCGGGGAACGGGCGCGGCGGGGGCATCGTCGCTCGGTGGCACGACGTGGGTCGGCGCGATCGTGGCCATCGCCGTGAGGAACGCCGTCGTCTCGTCAGGGTCACCGGCAGTGACCCGCAGGTGGTGCGGTATCCCGACGTCGCGGACCAGCACACCAGCGTCGAGCAGCGCCTCCCAGGTCGCCCGCTCGTCCGCGAGGCCGCCGAAGAGGACGAAGTTGCTGTCGCTCGCCACCGGCTTGGCCCCGATCGCCGCGAGGCCCTCGACGATGCGGTCGCGCTGGTGCTTGATGACCTCGACGGTCGCGAGCATGACGTCCGCGTGCTCGAGTGCCACCCGCGCGATGGTCTGTGTCGGCGTGGACAGGTGGTAAGGCAGCCGCACGAGGCGCAGCGCGTCGACGAGCTCGGCCGAGGCCACGAGGTAGCCGAGGCGGCCACCGGCAAAGGCGAACGCCTTGCTCATCGTGCGCGTCACGACGAGGCGTGGGTGGTCGGCGAGCAGGGTGAGGGCACTGCGCGTCCCGGGCCGCGCGAACTCGGCGTAGGCCTCGTCGACGACGACGATCGCGTCGGGCGCCGCATCGAGCACCGCACCGATGACCTCGAACGGCAGGGCCGTGCCGGTGGGGTTGTTCGGCGAGCAGAGGAAGACGACCGAGGGGTTCGCTGACCCGGCCTGCTCCGCAGCCGACTCGGGTGTCAGGTCGAACGTCGTCGACCCGCGGAGGCCGTCGACCCAGGTCGTGCCGAGCGTCTCGCTGATGATCGGGTGCATCGAGTAGGACGGCGTGAAGCCCAGCGCGACCCGGCCGGGCCCGCCGAACGCCTGCACGATGTGGGACAGGACTTCGTTGGACCCGTTGCCCGCCCAGACCTGCTCGGGGGTCACGGCCACGCCGGACTGCTTCTCGAGGTATGCCGTCAGCGCCTTGCGCAGGTCCGTGAAGTCGCGGTCGGGGTACCGGTTGAGACCGGCTACGTCGTCGGCGAGCGCCGCCATGATCGCCTCGACGACGACCGCGGGCACCGGGTAGGAGTTCTCGTTGGTGTTGAGCCGCACGGGCACGTCGAGCTGGGGCGCGCCGTATGCCGTCCGGCCCCGAAGGTCCTCGCGCAGCAGCCGCTGGACGTCGCTCGGGGCATCTGCGGTCATCGCGGCACCTCGTCCCCGAACCGGGCCGTGACGGCCTCGCCGTGCGCCGGGAGGTCCTCGGCCTGAGCGAGCGTGACGACGTGGTGGGCCACCTCGCGCAGGGCCGCCTCGTCGTAGTCGACGACGTGGATGCCACGCAGGAACGACTGCACGGACAAGCCGCTGGAGTGGCAGGCGCAGCCGGCGGTGGGCAGCACGTGGTTGGAGCCCGCGGCGTAGTCGCCGAGGCTGACGGGGGCGTTGGGCCCCACGAAGATGGCGCCGGCGTTGCGCACCCGGGCGGCCACGTCCGCGGCATCGCGGGTCTGGATCTCGAGGTGCTCGGCGGCATACGCGTTGACCACGTCGAGGCCCGCCGCGATGTCGTCGACCAGGACGATGCGGGACTGCCGTCCGGACAGTGCCTCGGCCACTCGCTCGGTGTGCTTCGTGGCGGGCACGCGCCGGGCCAGCGCCTGCTGGGTCGCCTCGGCGAGCTCGTCGCTGTCGGTGACCAGCACCGAGGCCGCGAGGGGGTCGTGCTCGGCCTGGCTGATGAGGTCTGCAGCGACGATGTCGGCGTCGGCCGAGTCGTCGGCGAGGATCGCGATCTCGGTGGGGCCGGCCTCGGCGTCGATCCCGATGAGGCCCTTGAGGAGCCGCTTGGCGGCGACGACCCAGATGTTGCCGGGACCGGTGACCATCGACACCGGCTCGCACGCGACGCGCCGCCCGTCGACCTCACCGAGCTCGGGGTCGTCGTCGACGAACCCGTAGGCGAACATGGCGACCGCCTGGGCGCCGCCGACGGCATACACCTCGTCGACGCCGAGCAGGGCGCAGGTGGCCAGGATGGTCGGGTTGGGGTAGCCGACGAAGTCGCCGACGTTCTCGCGCTGGGGCGGCGACGCGACCGCGAGCGACCCCACCCCGGCCAGCTGGGCGGGCACGACGTTCATGATGACGCTGCTCGGGTAGACGGCGAGCCCGCCGGGGACGTAGAGGCCCACGCGGTCGACCGGGACCCAGCGCTCGGTGACCGTGCCGCCGGGCACGACCTGGGTGACCGTGTCCGTGCGGCGCTGGTCGGCGTGGACGACGCGGGCCCGCCGGATGGACTCCTCGAGCGCCGCGCGAAGGTCGGGGTCCAGGCCGTCGAGGGCACGGCGCAGCACCTCGGAGGGCACGCGCAGGTGGGTCGGGCGGACGCCGTCGAACCGCTCCCCCAGGTCTCGCAGCGCCGCTGCCCCACGATGCTCGACGTCCTCGCAGATCGGCCGCACCTGGGTGAGGGCGGCCGTGACGTCGAACTCGGCTCGGGGCAGGGCCCCGCGCAGGAAGCGCACGTCGAGCGTGCGTCCGCGCAGGTCGAGGCTGGACATCATGGGTCAAAGTCTAGGAGCCGTCCCACCAGCCGGGACGCCGCGTCTCAGGTTGCGGCGGCGCTGGTCGCGTCCCCGCCGCGCGGCGACGTCTGGTCCATGAGGACCGCGGTCTCCCAGGCCCACTGCCGCCACAGGTCGTAGCGGCCCGACTGGCCGCCGTGGCCGGCGGCAAGCTCGGTGCGGAAGACGATCGGTGCCGGGTCCGGCACGTCGCGATCGGCGAAGCGCAGCGCGGCGACCCACTTGGCCGGCTCAGTGACGTACACGCGCGTGTCGTTGAGGCTCGTCGTCACGAGCAGGCTCGGGTGCCGTCGCCCCGGCCGGACGTTGTCGTACGGCGCGTAGGACTTGATCAGCGCGTATGCCGTGGGGTCCTGGAGGGGGTTGCCCCACTCCTCCCACTCGGCGACCGTCAGGGGCAGGCTCGGGTCGAGCACAGTCGTGAGCGGGTCGACGAACGGCACCTGTGCGTGGACGAAGCAGAACCGGTCGGGGGCGTCGTTGACGACCGCGCCCATGAGCAGGCCCCCAGCCGAACCGCCTTCCGCCGCAAGGTGGTTCGATGCGACGATACCGGCCGAGATGAGGTGGTCGGCGCAGGCGACGAAGTCGGAGAACGTGTTGGGCTTGGCCTCGAGCTTGCCGTCGTCGTACCACGACCTGCCCATCTCTGACCCTCCGCGTACGTGTGCGATGGCGAACACCCACCCGCGCTCGAGCAGGGACAGTCGCAGCACCGAGAACCACGGGTCGCTGGGTATGCCGTAGGCGCCGTACGCGCTCAGCAGGCCGGGGGCGGTGCCGTCGGCGAGCACGTCGTGCCGGTGCACGACCGAGATCGGGATGCGCGTGCCGTCCGCGGCGACCGCCCACTCGCGCCGCTGCCGGTACTGGCTGAGGTCATGGCCGTCACGGACACGTTGCTGCTTGAGCAGCGTGAAGGTCCGGGCCCGCACGTCGTAGTCCTGTACCGCCCTCGGCGTCACGAGCGACTCGTGCATGACCTGCAGCGTCGGGGTGGACGACTCGGGGTTCACACCGACGAGCAGCGTGCCGATCGGCTCGCCCACCTCGATGTCGTGGATCTCACCGAGGCCATTGGGGGCCGCTGGGTCCCGGAGCACGACGCGGACTCCGGTGGCCCCCTCCCGCCGGAACGAGATCGCCAGGAAGCCGTCGAAGCCCTCAGCCCCCGTGACGTACTCGTCCTCGGTGGTGACGTCGAGGGCCTCCCACTCCTCGCTCGAGGAGCAGGTCACCGGCGCGACGGCCAGCTCGAAGTTGACCCGGTTGGCGTTGTGGGTGACGAGCAGCTGGTCCCCGAACGGCTCGATGTCGTACTCGACGCCCTGCCGCCGGGGGGCGACGACCCGGGGCTCGCCGAGCGGTTCCGCCGCGTCGACGAGCCGGAACTCGGACGTCGTCTTCGAGCCGATGGCGATGATGACGAGCCGGTCGTCCCGCGACGTGCCGACGCCGATGTAGAACCGCTCGTCCTCCTCTTCGTGGACGAGCACGTCGCGGTCCGCCGGCGTGCCCAGCTCGTGCCGCCACACCTGGTAGGGCCGCCACGCGTCGTCGACCCGGGTGTAGAAGAAGTGCCTCGCGTCGAGGGACCAGGCGAGCGACCCTCCGGTCTGGCGGACAGCGTCGTCGAGGAGCTCGCCTGTCGCGATCCGCTTCACGCGCACGTCGTAGCGCTCGTCACCCTCGAGGTCGACGGCATACGCCAGCAGGTCGCCTGCCGGGCAGACCTCGCTCGCGCCCACCGCGAAGAATGCCTGCCCGGACCCTTCGGCGTTCTGGTCGAGGACGACCTCCTCGCCGCGTGGTGGCCGGCCGCCCTCCAGCGCCGGCCGCTGCGGGTGGCCGGTGACGAGCACGCGGGCCTCCACGGCGTACTGCTCGCCCTCGACGGTGCGTGAGTAGTACCACCACCGGTCGTGGCGCACGGGGACCGACAGGTCGGTCTCCTCGATGCGCGAGCGGAACTCGGCGAAGACCTGCTCCGACAGCGGACGGAGGTGCTCGGTCTGCTCGGTGGCCCAGGCGTTCTCGGCAAGCAGCAGGTCACGCAGCTCCGGCGAGTCCCGGTCGGCCATCCAGGCGTACGGGTCCTCGACGGTGTCGCCGTGATGGGTCCGGGTGACCGGCTGGCGCCGGGCGGTCGGGGGGCGCTGCATGCGCGCAGTCTAGGTCGGCCGGCGCCCGTGCCGACGACGGCCTCGTCGGTCGTCGCCGGCTCTCCTCGTGACTCATCGAGCCCAGGAGTCGACGGCGCCCTCGCGCATCAGGGTCGACAGGACCGCCTGCATGAGCAGCTGATGCCCGCTCTGGTTCGGATGGTCGCCGTCGTCGAGCAGCTGCGGCGTCGGGTCGCGGTCGCCGGAGCTGCCCTTCAGCGGCGTGTACGCGTCGACGTAGGTCGCTCCGGACGTCTGGGCGACGTCGTCGATCGCCGCGTTGACCGTCCGGGTCAGGCTGTCGCTTCCCTCGACGAAGTCCTGTCCGCGAGCGCGTCCGACGGCGCCGTCGACCGTGACATTCCAGTACCCGACGACTGCGACGCGCAGCCCGGGGTTCCGGTCCACGGTCTTCACGGTGTCGACGATCTGAGCCAGGCCGGTCTTCAGACCGTCGATGGTCGAGGCCCAGCACGACGACGTCGACGCCGGGTAGCACGAAGGGTCGTCCACCCGGCTGAAGTCGAAGTCGTTCGCCCCGATCTCCACCACGACGAGGTCGGCGTCGACGAGGTCCGCTCGGGTCGGCCCGGAGTCAAGATCCTCCACGACATCCGCGGTGGTCCATCCGTCGGTGGCGTCGTTGTGCACGACCGTGGGCCGGTGGGTGAGCTCGCTGAGTCGCTGGCCGAGCAGCTCGACGTAGCCCGTACATCCGCAGGTGCTCGCGGTGGGGACAGAGTCGCCCATGGCCACGACGTGCAGCTCCGGGGCGCCACTGGTTCCGCTGGCCGACGGGTCGCTCAAGGTCGTCCGTCCGGCCGACGCGGTCGTCGACGGTGACGGCCCCGCCCCGACCACGAGGGTCACGACGACGGCGAGGATCGCGAGCGCACCGAGCGCGAGGCCGACGTGGTGGGCCTTGAGCCCGCGGGGTTCATGCATGGAACCCCGGCAGGGTCGCGCCCAGCCAGGAGAGGGCGCCGGGGACGTACGGCGTCAGCACCGCCGTGCGGTGGCCGCCGTGGAGCAGCACCACGCCGGTGGCGTCGAGCGGAGCCCGGGCCACGCTGAGGAACTTCGAGCTGCTCGCGTAGGACAGCGGGTCCTCGTGCGAGGTCAGCACATATATCGCGACCGGTGGCGGGCTGGTCCGCGCCAGGTGGATGAGGTCGTAGCTGCGCAGCGACGCCGGCGTGAGCGGGTCGTAGTACGGGCTGAAGTCGGGCCGGAAGTACCCGAGCAGGACGATCGAGGCGCCGAACACGTCCGGGTGCCGCATGGTCAGCTCGGCGGCGCACCAGGCGCCGTAGGAGTACCCCATCGTCGCCCAGGACGTGCGACCGGGACGGGCCCGGAAGTGCTGGACCGTCCAGGCGGGGATGTCACGGGACAGCCATGTGTCGGTCTGCGGCAGACCGGGACCGCCGTTGACGCACTCGGTGTCGAGACTCGGCGGGGTGTCGATCATCGGCACGACGAAGATCGACGGCGCCAGCTTGTGCTCGGCGGTGAGCTGGTCGGCGGAGCTGAAGAAGTCGAGCTTTGCAAAGCCGGCCGGACCGCCGGGGAAGCCGTGCAGACCCTCGATCACGGGGTAGGTCCGGTGCGACGCCGGGTCGTAGCCCTGCGGCAGGTACACGAGCACCTGTCCCCCGCTCCCGGTGTGCGGGTCCGTGACGGTGTACGTCTGAAGCCGCGACCCCGGGTCGGGCAGCGGGGGCAGCGACGCGGGCTGGACGACACTGTTCAGCCCTTGTCCAGACAGATGCGCGCCCACGACGTCGCCCGGTGAGCCACCGTGATGGCTCTCGACCTGTGGCGACCCGTTCTCGAGCAGGTCCGACCAGCTCGAGTAGAAGAGGTACTGGTCGTTGAGCAGGGCGCCGAACAGGCCCAGTACGACGACGTTGAGCAGCAGCACCTCGACGCCGCGGGTCGCCATCCGCACGACCGGTGTGCCACGACGCGGTATCCCGAGCACGATGACGGCGAAGCAGGCCACCGCGACGAGGACGAGCAGCACGATGAGCGGGGTCCCGGTGAGCTCCATTCAGCGTCCCCCTCCCGGGCCGGCTGTCTCGAGGGGCCGGACGAACGGGAAGGTCAGGACCTGCCGGATCGAGGTGTTGGTCAGGAGCATGACCAGGCGGTCGATGCCGATCCCGAGGCCGCCGGAGGGCGGCATCCCGAGCTCGAGTGCGAACAGGAAGTCCTCGTCCACCGCCATCGCCTCGTGGTCGCCGGCGGCCGCCCGAAGGGACTGCTCGGTGAGCCGGTTCCGCTGGTCGACGGGGTCGGTCAGCTCGCTGTATGCCGTCCCGACCTCCATCCCGGCGATGACGAGGTCCCAGCGCTCGACCAGCCCGGGCACTGCGCGGTGCGGTCGGGTCAGGGGCGAGGTCTCCTGCGGGAAGTCGACATAGAACGTCGGCATCGCGGTGACGGCTTCGACGAGCTCGGCATACAGCTCCTCGATGATCGCGCCCGGGCCGCGGTCGGCCGGCACCGTCACTCCGTGGGCGTGGGCCAGCTCGATGAGACGGTCCGGGTCGGTCTCGAGGGAGACCCGCTCGCCCACCGCGCCCGACACGGCGTCGAGGACACGCACGACGGGCCATGGCGCACTGACATCGACGAGGTCGGCGCCCACGGCACCCGTGCGTGCCCTCCCCGCGCCGGGGATCGGGATCGCCTCGCGGCCGTGCACTCGGCTGGCTGCGGCCTTGATGACCTGCTCGGCGAGCATCCGCATCGTCGTGTAGTCGGCGTGGGGCTGGTACACCTCGAGCGAGGTGAACTCCGGGTTGTGGGTCGCGTCGGCGCCCTCGTTCCGGAAGCTCCGGCCGAGCTCGAAGATCGGGCCCAGGCCGCCGACCAGAAGCCGTTTGAGGTGAAGCTCGGGCGCGATCCGAAGCGAGAGGTCGAGCCCGTAGGCGTTGCTGAACGTCCGGAACGGGCGCGCGGTCGCGCCGCCGTGGACGGTGTTCAGCATCGGAGTCTCGACCTCCGTGAAGCCGAGGCCGCCGAGGGTGTCGCGCACGGCCGCCACGACCTCGGACCGGCATCGCAGCAGGGAGACGGTCTCCGGGTGGACCACCAGGTCGGCCGACCGCTGGCGCAGGCGCGCCTCCGGGTCGGACAGGGCACGGAACGGCAAGGGGTGCAATGACTTGGCCTCCATCCGCCACGAGCGCAGGATCAGGCTGGGCGTGCCGTTCCGCGACGCGCCGACGGTGCCCTCGACTCGGACGAGGTCGCCGCGGTCGACGAACCGCGCGAAGTCCCTGACCTCGTCGGGCGACCCCGTTGTGCTCGGGTCGAGGACGACCTGCACGGCGGCCCGTCCGTCGACGAGGGTGGCGAACACGACCGAGCCGTGGTCGCGAAGGTCCCGCACCCGGCCGACGACCGACAGCGCGCGCCCGTCGCCGCGGGCGTGCCCGTCGTCGCGCGCGTGCCCGTCGTCGCGCGCGTGCCCGTCGTCGCGCGCGTGCCCGTCGCCGCGTGCGCGCCCGTCGTCGCGCGCGTGCCCGTCGTCCCGAAGGCCCACGCGTGCCGAGGTCGAGTGACCATCTCGATACACGTGCGACGCCGTGAGGCAGCCGGTCAAGGGCCTGGTGGCCACTCCCACGCGTCCGCCGCGCGTCGAGGCGAGGACCCGGACCGGGCGAGCCAGGATCGCTGACTCCGACAGGAGTGCCGACAGCGCCGCGAGCGTCGTCGTCGGCTGACCGGCGCCGACCGGGAACGGGTCGCGGCCGGCAGCACGCATGGCCTCCAGCCGAGCAAGACGGTGGCCGAACTGGCCCGAGCGGTGGCGCACGAGCGCCTGGTGCTCGGCCCGTCCCTCGACGGTCGCGACGGCGGACTCGACCAGCTCGAGATGCTCGGGATCGAGGGGCGCCTGGACCGCATGGCCGCGGCCGGGCCACGGCAGGAATCCCTCGGCGGCGCCGGAGGCCACGAGAACCTGCGGCATCGACACTGCGTCGTCGTAGCAGAGGAAGCGCGGCTCCCACGTGGGCTCGAGCTTCGCGTTCGCGCGGTAGAGGCTCTCGAGCTGCCAGACGCGGTCGAGCACACCGAGGAGCGAGGCGTTGAACCGGGTGATGGGACGGGCGCCCAGTCGCGCCGAGTCGGCGAAGATGCCGCGGAACATGCAGAAGTTGAGGGACACCCGGGTGACGCCGAGCTGGCGTGACCGCCCCAGCAGCTCCGCAACGGACAGCTCGGTGACGCCGTTCGGGGCCTGTGGGCTTCGCCGCATGAGGTCGAGAGACAGTCCGGAGCGTCCCCACGGCACGAAGGTGAGCAGCCCGACCACCGCGCCGCCCTCGTCGTGCGCAGTCACGTAGACGATCCGGCCGTCCGCAGGGTCCGCCGCCCGTCCCAGCGCCATCGAGAAGCCACGCTCGCGGTCGTCGCCGCGCCAGGCCGCCGCCTGGCCCATCAGGGTGGTGAGCTCGTGGGTGCTGATGTCATCCTGCCGCCTGACCCGGATCGAGATGCCCGCCCGCCGGGCGTGTTTCACCGCATGGCGCACGGCCCCGAGAGAGCCGCGCCGCAGGTCGAACCGCTCGGGGTCGAGGATGGCCTCGTCACCCATGAGCATCACGCGAAGGCCGGCAGCGGCATACGCCCGGGCACCGGCCTCGCTCGCCGACAGCACGGCGGGGAGCCAGCCGAACTCGCGCGCCTCTGCCTGCCACGCCGCGATCGCGGCTGACCATGCGTCCCGGGCTCCGACCGGGTCGGCAGACGCGAGCGACACCCCGTTGACGACGCGGTAGGTCACCGCCGCCCGTCCGTCCGGCGCGAACACGGACGCCTTGTCGCGGCGGGTCGCGAAGTACCCGAGCGAGTCGTCGGCGCCGTACTCGGCCAGCAGCGAGCGCAGTGCGACCTCGCGGTCAGGGGACCAGCGGCTGCGCGCGCGCGACGAGGCGAGGAAGAGCCCGACGGAGGCGAGGATCGTCGCCGTGGCGAGCACGGCCGTCACGTCGACGACGAACGGTGGTATGCCGACCAGCGAGCGACGGCTCACCCCGCCGATGCCGGCCAGGACGGTCGCGACGACGCCGGTGACCTGTCCCTGGGGCGCTCCCGTCGCATCGAGCATGAGCGAGGTCACACCGAGCGTGACGAGCGTTCCGACGGCCAGCGCGGTCAGGGCCAGCCACCACGAGCCCGGCTGGAGCCGAGCGGTGAAGACGGAGTGCAGGCGCCAGAGCCACCACAGCATGGCGAACGCGACGACCATCGCCGCCACCTCGAGGCCGCGGCTGAAGTCGCCGCGGGTGTCCCACAGCTCGTCGAAGGGCAGCGGTGCGCTCGGCAGGAGCGCGACGATCCCGAGGTAGATGCCCGCCACCTGGAAGGCGACGACCGCCCACAGGCCGATACGCTTGCGCCCCAGCAGGGCTCGCGTCACCAGGGCCAGGACGACGACCGACAGGAGCGTCGGTGCGACCGGGATGTTGAGCAGACCGAAGAGGAGCTCGGCCAGTCCCGGCCGGTGCGGGCCGCGGTCGAAGACAGCCAGCAGCACGGCAGCGAACGTCGCCACAGCGAGGATGGCTGTGAGCACCCGCGCGGAACGGTGGCGCGGTGGCGAAGCGGCGACTCTCTTGCCCATGTGAGGACGATGGCCCTCTCGGCTGGATGTCGGCTGGACGTCTGCCGGGAGCCATTTGTGTGTCGCCTACGCGCCCGCATGCCCCCGGCGCGCCCCGCCGTCGTGCCTCTCGCGTGCGCCCGTCGTGCGCCCGGCCATGGCCTTCTCGGCGCCACGAGAGGCAGCGACCGAGCGTACGCGACGCGGCCCCGGAGCCGCTGGGACTCCGGGGCCGCGCTGCGCTCGAGCTGGGTCAGTGCAGGGCGACCTGACCCTGGACCGCCTGGGCTCCGCTGTCGTACACGACGGCGCCCGACGATCGCGCGACGGCGACGCGCAGGGTGTCGCTCTTGCCCTGGTCGGTCAGCGTCACGGTCACCCGGTAGCCGGAGTCACCGTTCAGCGTGGCCGGGCCGGACAGGTGGGCCGTGTCGCCCGAGACGACCAGCCAGTCGAGCGACGTCGTGGCGAGCACGAACTGCGTCCCGGCCAGGCTGTACGTCAACGAGCCGTTCGGGGTCGCAGCCCCGGCGGGGTATGCCGCACTGAGCTGGAACGAGCCCTTGCCGGTGTGCAACGGGGCCGAGACCAGCGCCCCCTGGGGCGAGGTGACCCAGCCGCCACCGGTGGCGAATCCGGCGCTCGGGTCGTAGACCGCGAGCGGCTTCAGGCTCGACGAGCCCGCGTTGCCCCACTGGTCGGTGACCGTCACGGTGACCGTGTAGAGGCCCACCGCGGCATAGGTGTGGCTCCCGCTCACCGTGCCCCCGGCGATGGTCGCGGCGCTGCTCGACCCGTCACCCCACGAGATCGTGGCAGTGTGCGCGTCGAGACGGTCGGCGTCCGTGAACGCGGCACTGACCGTGGCGGACGTGCCCACCTGAGTCGGCGCGCCGCTCACCGCACCGACCACCGGTGCCGCGTTGGTCAGGTCGAGACCGACGACGACGGGGTCGTGGTCGGAGATCCGGAACTGGTCGGGCGCATACAGCGAGGCGATCTGGCCGGGCGACTTGAAGTCCGTGTTGTAGTCCAGCACGGACGGCTCGTCGGAGTTGATGTGCCAGTCGGCGACACCGGTGACCTGGCTGTCGATGGACGCAGACCCGAGGGCGTGGTCGAGGTAGCCCCACTGCCCGTCGAAGACGTAGGAGTACGCCTCCGAGCCGTTGCGGTCGGAGATGAGGTTGGAGTAGCCGCCGTCCTTGAAAACCCTGATCGGCTCCTCCTTGGCGTATGAGTTCATGTCGCCGAGGAGCAGGACGTCCGAGTCACCGGTCTGCGTGGGGTCGGTCGCGAGCCAGGAGACCAGCTCGGTGGCCGCGTTGACGCGCACCTGGTTGCAGTTGCCCTGGCCGTCATTGGCGTCGGGAGCGTCGCACTCGCTGCCCTTGCTCTTCAGGTGGTTCGCAACAGCGATGAAGACGCCGCCGGTCGCCTTGTCCTGGAACGCCTGTGCCAGAGCCGGACGGTTGCGAGGCGCGCCGTCGCCGCCGTTGACGAACTTCACGGAGTTCAGGGCTGCAGTCTCGCCGACCGGGGTCACCGTGGCCGGCTTGTACAGCATGCCGACCTTGATCGCGTCGTCGCCCAGGGCGTCGATCTGCCCTGTCCGGGCGTCGGCGTCGATGAACGCCCACGTGCCGGCACCGTCCTTCTCGTTGAGCCTGTCGACGAGGAACTGCACGGCGCTGGCGGTCCCGTAGCCGTCGTTCTCCATCTCCATGAACGAGACGACGTCGGCGTGGGTCCCGCTCACGGCTGCCACCGTCTTGGCCCACTGCCGGTCGAACTCCACACTGCTGGTCGCCCCGCGGCAGTCCATCGGGCTTCCGTCGACCCCGCCGGTGCAGCCGGTGAACGTGTTGAAGAAGTTGAGCAGGTTCATGCCCACGACCCGCAGGTCACCGCCAACCACCGGCGCCGAGGTCGGGCGCTCGTTGACGGCGGCGAACTGCGCCGAGCCGTCCATCGCGCCGATCGGCCGGAGCCGGTAGGCGTTGGGGCTCGCGCTGTTGCCGGCCCACGTGTACGTCATGACGCCGACTGCGCCCGCCACGGTGTCACCACCGCGCAGCGTGTTGTTCGCCGAGAGCGGCTGGCCGCCACGTCCCCAGACGATCGGGTCGGGGTTCTGGGTCTGCGACCCGTCGTCGATGATGAGGCGGCGCAGGTTGTTGGACGCCTGCAGGGCGGCCGCCGGAGCGCCCGGGGCAACGACGTTGGTGGGCTGCTGGAGGCGCCCGCCCGACGAGACCACGACCTGGCCGAAGCGACCGAGCTGGAAGTGCTCGGTCACCGTCATCTCCTGCGGGACCGACACGAGCATGCCTTCGTAGCGCTCGAGGAAGGTGTCGCTGGACACCGGGAAGGTGACCGGCGTCGGGCTGACCGTGTCCGTGCCGCACTTGACGATCGTGCCCACGGAGATCTGCGACTGGCCCTGGTTCTCCCCAGCCGTGCCGGTGACGCGGACGAGGTCGCCGACGCTGACGGTGTCGGCGTTGCTGCCCTCGAACACGAAGATGCCGTCGGACGTGGCTGGGTCGCCGTCGCCCGTCGGGTCCTGGATGTAGAAGCCGCGCAACGCGGGGCTCGCGCCCTCGTAGTCGGCCACGACGACACCCTGGGTGGTGCGGGTGCCCGTGAGCGCGACACTGGCGCCGCTGCCCTGGATGGCGGGGACCGTCGTGTACGGCTGGGTGCACGAGAGGTCGAGGGCCGTCGTGAAGGGGACGACGACGTCGCCGGTCATCGCGTCCGGTGTCTGGTCACGGTCGGCGACGTTGGCTGCCCTGACCGTGAGCGAGCAGTTGTCGTTGACTGCGAAGTCGTCCGTCGGGTCGATGACGTATGCCGTCGGCCCGCCGCTGACGGTGCCCGCGTGGTCCCCGGAGACCGAGCAGGTCAGGTCGAACCAGTCTCCGGTCAGGTCCACGTCCTCCGAGAACGTCACCGTGAGATTCGCGTCCCGGTTGACGGCCTTCGCGTTCGCGGCCGGCGAGGTCGAAGCCACGGCAGGTGGGTTGTCGACGGCCACGGCGGTGTGCGAGCCGAGCCCGTCGAAGGTGTCCGTGGCGAAGCCGTCCCACTCGACCGACGGGTCGAACGCGTCGCTGGTCACGGCGTCGCCGGCGGAGATGCTCGACTTGCGCCGGAGCGTGTTGTCCATGGTCGAGGTGAGGCCAGAACCCCACTCGTTGGTCGGACGGAAGCCGACCTGCCCGATGGAGTCGACGACGGCGCCGTTCTTGACCAGCACCACGGCGTCGTCGCCGTTGTACCAGTTGGTCGCGGTGCTCTGCTGGTCCGCCTGGGCCAGGATCGTGGAGCTGGCAGCAGCGTTGGCGAGCACGAACACGTCGCCGTTCGCGACGGTGCCGGTGAGGCCGATCGTCAGACCAGCGGTTGTCGCGCCGTTGAAGTACATCTGGACGCTGTACCCGCTCAGGTTCACCGCGGCGCCGGTGCCGTTGTAGATCTCGAGCGCCTTGTTGTTGCTGGTGCCCTCGATGTACTCACTGAAGAACAGGTCTGTCGACGCCGCCGAGGCGTTCTGAGCCCCGGCGACGAAGGGGACGAGTCCGACGGCGAGAGCCACGGCGGTGAGCCCGGCTACCCGACGCAGGACAGGACGAGATTGCGGCATGAGTTCCTCCCTGAGACCGGCTCCTCCGCGCGGTCTGCCGGTCACCCTAGACTGCGGCGACCCCTCTTGCGCGGCGAGCGCGGGACCGAAATGTGAACGGCGGATGTCGCACGGCCGGGCCGGGCAGCCATGAGGCTCACGGCTGTTCGAGCGGCCAGGCCCCCGGCCAGCCGTCGAGCGTGCGGCGGGACACGAACCGCCGCGGTGACCCGTCGACGGGGTCTGTCAGCTCGAGCACCGCAGCCAGCAGCTGGAGGGGCGCCGAGAAGTCGTCCGGCGCGCGGTCCCTCTCGACCGGGTACAGAGGGTCGTCGAGGATCGGGATGCCGAGGCCGTGCAGCTGGCACCGCAGCTGGTGCGTGCGGCCGGTCCGCGGCGTCAGCCGGTAGAGCCCGAGGTCGCCGCTGACCGCCTCGAGCTCGATGAGCGTCTCGGCGTTGGGAGTCGCGCCGGCGATCTCGCGTGCCTGGTGGGTGCCATGCTCCTTGACGACGTGGGTGCGCCGGACGACGGGCAGGCCGAGGTCGGCGCGAAGCGGCGCGACGGCGAGGTACTCCTTGTGGACCCGCCCCTCGGCGAAGGCTCGCTGATACGCCCCTCGCCACCGGGGCTCGGTGGTGAACATCAGCACGCCCGCGGTCGGCCGGTCGAGACGGTGCGCGGGCGTGAGCCGGTCGATCCCCGTCAGGACTCGGGTGCGGGCGAGCGCACTCTGCGCGACGTGCCGCCCTCGAGGCATCGTCGACAGGTGGTGCGGCTTGTCGATGACCACGAGGCGCTCGTCGCGGTGCAGGATGTCCACGTCGAACGGCACGAGGGGCTCGTCGGGCAGGTCACGGTGCGCCCAGACGGCGGAACGGGGCACGAAGGGTGCGTCCACCGGCACGGGCACGCCTGCGGCGTCGACGAACTCGCCCGCCGACAGCATCCGGTCGACGTCGTCGGCGCTCAGGTGAGGCGCAAGCCGTTCGACGAGGTGGTCTCGGAGCCTGGACCAAGGCCCGGACTGCGGCATGCGATAGCGCTGCGCGTCGACACCGTCGCGTGGCGGCAGCGGCGACGGCGGGATCCCGCCCCGTGCCATCAGTGTTCCCCGGCGCGCACGACCTCGACGTCGGTGCCGAGGAAACGACCGTATGCCGCCGCGGCCCGGTCGACGTCTCGCCAGCGCCGCTCCGGTAACGTCCGGAACGGGCTCACCTCGACCCGCACCTGTGAAGGTCGCTGCACCCGGCGCCAGGTGCCGGCGACCTCGCCGTCGATGACGAGCGTCGGCTTGAAGACCATGTTCCGGCCCGGGACGACCTTGACGAAGTGCTCCGGGGGCAGCGTCACGTCCCGCGACTTGAACCCGAGCAGGAACTCGTCCCACTGCGGGAGCAGGTGCACGCCCGCCGGGCCGACGGGTCCGCGGGAGTCGACGTGGCTCAGCCACACGTCGCCGTCGGTCTCTTCACGGACCACCTGGCCGTCCACGAGGGCCAGCGCCTCGCGCGTGAACCCGAGGGGCTTGTTCATCCAGCCTGCGAGGTCCTTCTCGGTCACCGGGCCATGGCTCCGCAGGTAGCGCGTGGCCATTGTCGCCATGGCCTCCTCACGGGATGGCTTGCGGGACAGCGGAACCCACGAGTCGATGAGGACGAAGCTCGGCTGCCTGCCGATGAGCGGTCCCTGGCACAGCAGCCCGGTCATGCAGTGGTGGCCGACCAGATGGTAGGCCCGCTGGCCGGCTGGGTCGATGCCTGCCGCGACGAGCAGCGCGATGACGTCCGGGCGGCTCATCGGCTCGGTGAGGTGCTCCTGGAAGAGGCGGCCCGACAGCTCGATGTCGGACTCCTCGAGACCGAGCTGGGCATATCGCGTCGCGAGTGCCGTGCTGCGTGGGGCCGCCAGCAGCTGGCACATCCACCTGGCGTCCTCGGCCGGGACCCAGTGGATCGTGCCGCGCATCGGCCAGGTGCGCACGATCTCCCGGTCGTGCACGGCCTGCTCGACCTGCTCGAGCGTCAGGCCTGAACGGACGCCGAGTGACCAGACCCCGCTGGCGTAGTCCTGGGCCTGCAAAGCCCCGAGCTCACGGGTGACGGCCAGCGCCGAGGTCGGCGTCGCCGCGGTGCCGAGCGCCGGGGCTAGGCCGAGTGCCGCCATCCGACGCCGGCGCCAGACACGCTGGTGCTCCGCCTTCACGCGTCACCCCGCCGGACGGCATACCGGCACGGCGGACCCGGCGTCGCTGGACATGGCATCGGCTCAGGTGAGGCAGGCAGGCCCGAGCAGGGCCTTGAGGTCACCGAACAGGGCCGAGGTGGCGTTGACTCGAAGCGAGTCGTCGAGGGTCATGAGGACGGACCGGCCGGGCTGGGTCAGCTTGACCTGCACCTCGGTGGCTCCCGGATGCTCGCGCAGGATCTCCTTGAGCCGCTCGGCGCGTGCCTGGTTGACCTGCCCGAGCGGCAGGGTCAGCACGACGGGCCCACGCGGGCCTTCCTTGATGTCGGGGATCGTCAGCTCCTGGGCGAAGATCGAGATGGAGTCGTCACGCGCGCTGACCCGGCCCTTGACGGCGCACACGGTGTCCTGGGCGAGCATCGTGGAGTAGGTCATGTACGACGACGGGAAGAACAGGCACTCGATCGCGCCGTCGAGGTCCTCGACGGTGGCGATGGCCCAGAGGTCGCCCTTCTTCGTGCGCTTGAGCTGAAGGCTCGTGATGAGCCCGGCCACCGTGACCGGAGTGCCATCAGGCTTCGGGTCATCGCCCATGAGCGAGGCGATCGGGGTGTCGGCGTGCGCCTGCAGGATGTGCTCGATGCCGAACAGCGGGTGGTCCGACACGTACAGGCCGAGCATCTCGCGTTCGAAGGACAGCAGCGTCGACTTGTCCCACTCGAGCGCCGGCACGGGCGGGAGGCCGTCGAACGTCCCGGCGCCGCCCGGGGCGTCGTCGTCGGCACCGAACCCGCCGAACGAGCCGAACAGGCTGTCCTGACCGATCGCCTCCTGCTTCTTCACCTCGACGAGAGCGTCGATGTACTGCTCGTGCACCTCGACCATGCCGCGCCGGCTCTCGCCGAGGCTGTCGAACGCGCCCGCCTTGATGAGCGACTCGATGGTGCGTTTGTTGCACACGACGGCCGGCACCTTGGACAGGAAGTCCTTGAAGGACGCGAAGGCGCCCTTCTCCTCGCGCGCGGCGATGATCGCCTCGACGACCGGCAGGCCGACGTTGCGGATCGCGGCCATGCCGAACCGGATGTCGGTGCCGACGGCGGCGAAGTTCGCGATCGACTCGTTGACATCCGGCGGCAGCACCTTGATGCCCATGTGCCGGCACTCGTTGAGGTAGAGCGCGGACTTGTCCTTGTCGTCGCGGACGCTGGTGAGCAGGGCCGCCATGTACTCGGCGGGGTAGTTGGCCTTGAGATAGCCGGTCCAGTAGGAGACGAGTCCGTATGCCGCCGTGTGCGCCTTGTTGAAGGCGTAGTCCGAGAACGGGACGAGGACACCCCAGAGCGCGGCGATCGAGGCCTCGTTGAAGCCGTTGGCCTTCATTCCCTCGGAGAAGGGAACGTACTCGGCGTCGAGGACCTCCTTCTTCTTCTTGCCCATGGCCCGCCGGAGCAGGTCGGCGTTGCCGAGGGTGTATCCCGCCAGCTTCTGGGCGATCTCCATGACCTGCTCCTGGTAGATCACCAGGCCGTAGGTCATCCCGAGGATCGGGCCGAGCGCCTCGGTCATCTCGGCCTGGAGCTTGCCCTTCAGCTGTGGGTCGAGCGGGATCAGCTCCTGCTTGCCGTTCTTGCGCAACGCGAAGTTCGTGTGGGCGTTGACGCCCATCGGGCCGGGGCGGTAGAGCGCCAGGGCCGCGGAGATGTCCTCGAAGTTGTCCGGCTGCATGAGGCGCAGCAGCGAGCGCATGCCGCCGCCGTCGAGCTGGAAGACACCGAGCGTGTCGCCACGGCTCAGCAGCTCATAGGTGGCCTGGTCGTCGAGCGTCTTGGACAGCTCGTCGAGGTCGATCTCCTCGTCGCGGTTGAGCCGGATGTTCTCGATGGCGTCGTCGAGGATGGTCAGGTTGCGCAGGCCGAGGAAGTCCATCTTGACCAGCCCGAGCGACTCGCAGCTCGGGTAGTCGAACTGGGTGATGATCTGGCCGTCCTGCAGCCGCCGCATGACCGGGATGACGTCGACGAGCGGCTCGCTGCTCATGATGACGCCGGCGGCGTGCACACCCCACTGGCGCTTGAGGCCCTCGAGACCGAGCGCCGTCGCGACGACCTCCTGGGACTGCGGGTCCTCGTCGTGCACGGCCCGGAAGTCGCCGGCCTCGTTGTAGCGCTTGGACTCCGGGTTGAACACGTCGGCCAGCGGCATGCCCTTGCCCATGATGTCGGGCGGCATCGCCTTGGTGAGCTTCTCGCCCATGGCGAACGGGTGGCCGAGCACCCGGCTGGCGTCCTTGAGGGCCTGCTTGGCCTTGATCGTGCCGTAGGTGACGATCTGCGCCACCCGCTCCTCGCCGTACTTCTCCGTGACGTAGCGGATCACCTCGCCGCGTCGGCGCTCGTCGAAGTCGACGTCGAAGTCGGGCATCGACATGCGCTCGGGGTTGAGGAAGCGCTCGAAGATCAGGCCGTGCGGGACGGGGTCCAGGTCGGTGATCCCCATGGCGTACGCGCACATCGACCCGGCGCCGGAACCACGGCCCGGGCCGACGCGGATGCCGCTGCGCTTGGCCCAGTTGATGAAGTCGGCGACGACCAGGAAGTACCCGGCGTAGCCCTTGGAGACGATGACGTCCTCCTCGAAGGCGGCCTGCTTGCGGGCGTAGTCAGGCACCCCCTCGGGGAACCGGCGCTGCAGCCCGGTCTCGACCTCCTTGATGAACCACGACGTCTCGTCCTCGCCCTCAGGGCACGGGAAGCGCGGCATGTAGCGCCCCTCGCCCTCGGTGAACGACACCTCGCAGCGCTCGGCGATCAGGAGCGTGTTGTCGCACGCCTCGGGCAGCTCACGCCAGACGTGGCGCATCTCTTGGGGGGACTTGAGGTAGAAGTCGTCCGCGTCGAACTTGAAGCGGTTCGGGTCCATCAACGTCGACCCGGACTGGACGCAGAGCAGCGCGGCGTGCGCCTTGGCGTCCTCGGCGCGGGTGTAGTGCAGGTCGTTCGTGGCCAGCAGCGGCAGGCCGAGGTCGCGCGCCAGGCGGATGAGGTCCTTCTGGACCCGCCGCTCGATGTCGAGCCCGTGGTCCATCAGCTCGCAGTAGACGTTCTCGGCGCCGAAGATGTCGCGCAGCTCGCCGGCGACGGCCCGCGCCTCGTCGTACATCCCGAAGCGCAGCTTGGTCTGGATCTCGCTCGAGGGGCACCCGGTCGTGACGATGAGGCCCTTGCCGTAGGTCGACAGCAGGTCACGGTCGATGCGGGGCCACTTGGTGTACACCTGGTCGAGCGAGGCGATCGAGCTCATGCGGAAGAGGTTGTGCATGCCGTCGTTGTCGGCGGCGAGCATCGTCATGTGGGTGTACGCGCCGCCGCCGGAGACGTCGTCGCGCCCGCCGTCGCCCCAGCTGACCTTGGTGCGGTCGGTCCGGTGGGTGCCCGGCGTGATGTATGCCTCGACCCCGATGATGGGTTTGACGCCGGTCCCCTGCGCCTTCTTCCAGAACTCGTAGGCGCCGAAGACGTACCCGTGGTCCGTCGTGGCCAGCGCCGGCATCCCCATCCGCGCGGCCTCGCCGAAGAGGTCGCCGATCCGGGCCGCCCCGTCGAGCATGGAGTACTCGGTGTGCACGTGCAGGTGCACGAAGCTCTGGTCGCTCGCAGGGTTGGAGCGGGTCTGCGAAAGGGCGGAATCGGTCGACATCGTGGACGAGTCTAAGCCTGCCCACCGACGCCCCTCGGCGTGTCGCGCGGGGTGTCGCGCGGGGTGTCGCGCGGGGTGTCGCGCGGGGTGTCGCGCGGGGTGTCGCGCGGGGTGCCACCGGCTGCTCGTTCGAGGTATCGGAGTCGAGGTCGAGAGTCGGGCTGTTCGGCGACCTTCCACCTCGACCGCGGTGCCGGCGCCCACGATCGCGAACCGATCGGCGCGCGGCGGTGTAGACAGGTCGACAGGACGGCACCATCGCAGGTGAGCCCGGTCATGGCGAGGCTGCGGGCGCACAGCACCACGGGCGAGGCTGCAGGGTGAGGACTGCACAGACAGGGCGGAGGCACCGATCGACACGGCGCAGGAGGCGGCGGCACTGGCTCGCGCTCGCCGGGGCGACCCGGCGGCATACGCGGTCCTGGTGATGCTGCACGCCCCGATGGCCAAGCGGCTCGCTGTGCTCTCGGGTGCCGGCAACGAGGCCGACGACGTGGTGCAGGAGGCGTTCGTGAAGGCGTACCGGGCTCTGCCGCGCTACCGTGACGGCGCCGGCTTCCGGCCGTGGCTCCTGCGGATCGTCGTGAACGAGACCCGGAACCTGCAGCGCGGCCGCAGCCGGCGCGCGCTGCGGGAGCTGCGGGTGGCGGGCGAGGAGGCCGTGGTCCAGCACGTCGCGGATCCCGCCGACGAGGCCGTGACGACGACCCGCCGCGCCGCCCTCCTCGAGGCTGTCAGCGCTCTGCCCGACGACCTGCGCGAGGTCGTCACGTGCCGTTACCTGCTGGAGCTCTCGGAGGCGGAGACAGCGCAGACCCTGGGGATCCCGGCCGGCACCGTGAAGTCCAGGCTGCACCGGGCGCTCGGGTCGCTGCGGGAGGTGATGGCCGATGCCTGAGCCCGGCTTCGACGTCCTCGAGCGTGAGCTGGTCGAGCTCGGCCGGTCGATCGTCACCGCGCCGCCGCCCGACGACCTCGTGTCGGCCGTCCTCGCACGGATCGACGTGGGTCCCGACCCGGCATCCGACCCCACCGGCGGTGCGGTCCTCGACGGGTCCAGCCCGACAGGCTCTTCAGGCCGGCGCTGGCTCCACGGGCGGCGTCTCGGCTGGGCCATCGCCGCCGCGACGGTGCTCCTGCTCGCCCTCATCCCACCCGTCCGGGCAGCCGTTCTCGAGCTGCTGCGGATCGGCGGGGTCGTCGTCCGCGAGGAACCGGCGCCGCGCGGACTGCCGACCACAGCCCCCGCAGCCACCGTCGCGCCCGAGCCCGGGGCCACCGCGGCGACGCTTGCCGAGGCCGAGCGGGCGGTCGGGTCCCACATCGCGGTGCCCGCGTCCCTCGGCCCTCCGTCCCAGGTCGCAGTCGCCCGCGGGGGGCGGCTCGCGGAGCTGACCTGGGTCCGCGACGGACGGACCACCCGGCTCGACGTCTTCGCCGGGTCGCTCTCGTGGGGCTACCTCAAGACCGTGTGGAATGCGATGACCCCGACCCTGGTGAACGGCAACGAGGCGGTGTGGTTCGGGTCGCCCCACCTCATCGAGTGGGTCGACCGCACCGGGACCACCCACCGCGACCAGCCCCGGCTCGCCGGCCCGACCCTGGTCTGGGTGGTGCCTGGCGAGTCGGCCGAGGTGACGTACCGCCTCGAAGGCCCGAGGACCCTCGCCGAGGCGGTCGAGATCGCCCAGTCTGCCCGCTGACCGCGAGCCGAACCACCGACGTGGCGGCGGTGTTGTCTCACTGACGGGATCGGTCGAGGGCAACTCACCCCTGGTCCCGGGCGGCCACCGCATCGGCGCCCGACCGGCATACCCAGGGGATCGGAGGGCTCCGGCCGTCCCACCGGCATACGACAGGAGGCAGCTCATGACCCCACGACCGCCCGCACGGTGGCAGATCCGTTCCTCGACACGGGAAGCACCCCGCAGGCGCGTGCACCTGGCACGCCGGCTGGTCGCAGCCGGGGCTGCGACCGTTGCCGCGCTCGTTGGCGCGGTCCTCGTCGGAGCATCGCCCGCTGCAGCGGGCGGGCCCACCTCGGTCCTCATCGTCAACTACGACCAGTCGCGCGCGAGCGGGGCCCTGACCGGAAGCCCGGCCTACGAGAGCCTCTCACGGGCGCTCGACGTGATGAACACACCGGTCGGCGAGTCCCGCCCCGAGGACAGCTTCATGAGCAGCCGGCTGCGCCTCACGTGGATGATCCACGACGTATCGCCGTGGCGGATCGACGCCATCTACCTGGACGGCAAGGACGTGTGGGTCAGCACGACGCTCTCCTACGACAGCACGAGCCTGTTCGACAAGCCGGCCATCTGGCACCGGCCGGCCGACGCCACCCTGCTCGTGGACACCCTCACCTCGCTCGGCGTGATCGGCGACGCCCCGGCGTCGTCCGCAACGCCACGCTCCGCCGCGACCGCCGCGCGTGCGGCCCAGTCGGCACCCGCCACGCCCCCTGCGGCCTCCCGGGTCTCCAGCGGCTACCCGTGGTGGCTGACGCTGGTGGCCGCCGTCGCCGCGCTGGGCGTCGGCTTCGTCGTCGGACGAGCCCGGAGGCCCGAGGCTGGCGGCCCGATGGCTGCCGCTGACGACGGTATGCCGACCGGCGCCCCGAGCGCGTCTGCGCAGGGTGGTGCCCCGACGTTCCAGAGCGGCACCGACGAGCAGAAACGCCCGGCACCCGTCGGGTTCACGCCAGAGTAGGCCCCTGCTGCAACACACCGAGCAGCCGCGAACTTCGCCGGTTATTTCCGTCAATGTTTGCGAGTGCTCGGTGTGTTGCGGTCTGCTGCTGGGGGTGACCGTCAGGTTGAAGGTGAAGGTCTAGAACGTGGCGACGATGTCGAGGGCCCGCTGCAGGTCGGCGGGATACTCGCTCTCGAAGTGGACGTACTCCCCCGTGCCCGGGTGCTCGAAGCCGAGCCCGACGGCGTGCAGCCACTGTCGCTCGAGGCCCAGCCGCGCGGCGAGCTTCGGGTCCGCCCCGTAGAGCGGGTCACCACAGCACGGGTGGTGCAGCGCCGCGAAATGCACCCTGATCTGGTGCGTCCTGCCGGTCTCGAGATGGATGTCGAGCAGGCTCGCGTGACGGAACGCCTCGATGACCTCGTAGTGGGTCACCGAAGGCTTGCCACTTCTCATGACGGCGAACTTGTACTCGTGTCCAGGATGCCGCCCGATCGGGGCATCGATCGTGCCGACGACGGGGTCCGGGAGCCCCTGGACGAGCGCGTGGTACGTCTTGTCGACGCTGCGGCTGCGGAACGCCTGCTTGAGCCGGGAGTAGGCATACTCGCTCTTGGCCACCACCATGAGCCCTGAGGTGCCCACGTCGAGCCGGCTGACGATGCCCTGTCGCTCCGGTGCCCCCGACGTCGATATGCGGTAGCCGGCGGCGGCCAGCCCCCCGACGACGTCCGGGCCGTTCCACCCCACGCTCGGGTGGGCCGCGACCCCCACGGGCTTGTCGACTACCACGATGTCGTCGTCGTCGTGGACGATGCGCATGCCGGGGACCGGTTCCGCCACGACCTGCAGGGACGGGCTCTCCTCGGGCCTCGGCAGCGACACCTCGAGCATGGAGCCCGCCGAAAGGCGCTCGGACTTGGCGACGGCCTTGCCGTCGAGCACGACGTGCCCGTCGGCGGCGAGGTCGGCCGCCTTGGTGCGGGAGAGCCCGAACAGGCGCGCCACGCCCGCGTCGACGCGCTCGCCCTCGAGACCGTCCGGCACGAGGACCGTGCGCACGTCAGGCATCGTCACGCTCCCCCGGCGCCGCGGCGCCCGCGTCCGGCGTCACCTGGCTCGTCGCCGCCCTCGGTGCGCCGTCCTTTGCGCCGTCGGGCGCGGTCGCGCCGTCGGGCGCGGTCACGGTCGCGCCGTCGGGCGCGGTCACGGTCGCGCCGTCGGGCGCGGTCACGGTCGCGCCGTCGGGCGCGATCACGGTCGCCTCGTCAACAACCTCGGCGGTCGCGTCCCTTGGCACTCTCGCTGGTGCAGCCTCGGGCGGCTCCAGCCGGTCGACCTCGGTGTGCGAGCGATGCTCGCGACGCCCGTCGACGCCGATCCCGACCATGGCGAGGATGACGATGAGGATCGCGGCACTGACGATCCAGATGTCGGCGACGTTGCCGATGAACCACTGGTTGTAGTTGATGAAGTCGACGACGTGGCCCTGACCACCGCCCGGTGGCCGGACGAAGCGGTCGGTGAGGTTGCCCACCGCGCTGCCGAGCAGCAGGCCCAGGGCCAGCGCCCACGCCCACGAGCCGAGGTTGCGCGCCACGAGGATGATCGCGACGAGGACCGCGAGGGCGATCCCGGTCATGATCCACGTGTTGTTCGCTCCCAACGACAGCGCCGCGCCCGGGTTGCCGATCAGACGGAAGCTGAGGAAGCTGCCGAGCAAGGGTCGCGACTCGCCGTCGGCGAGCACGTCGAGGGCGATCGCCTTGCTCACCTGGTCGGTCGCGTAGGCGAGGATGGCGACGATGGCGAGCAGCGCGAACAGACGCTTACGCCGCGCCGCGGTCGGGCGGGATGTCTCAGTGGGGGTAATGGTCACGGTATCTGGGGCGGACACGCCGTCGACGCCCACAGGGGGCGTCGACGCGGCGTGGCTCTGGGTCAGTGGCGGTCTTGCTTCTCCTGGCATGTCATGCACAGGGTCGCACGAGGACGGGCTTGGAGTCGAAGTTTGCCGATCGGGTTGCCGCAGTTCTCGCAGATCCCGTAGGTGCCGGCCTCGAGCTGCTCGAGCGCGTGCTCCGCCTGGCGGAGGCTGCCGCGAGCGTTGGCAGCGACCGAGATCTCGTGCTGGCGCTCGGCCGTCATGGCACCCGCGTCGGCCTGGTCGTCGCCCGAGCCGTCACCGGAGGCGCGCAGCAGGTCGTCCAGCTCCTCCTCGGCCACCTGAAGCTCCTGCCGGTGCTGCTCGATCTCCTCCAGGAGGACCTCGCGGACCTCCCTGATCTCGGCCTCGCTCCATGGGCTCTCGTCGTCCTTGACGCGCAGCTGCTCGGCGATGCGTCGCGCGCTGGTCTGCGTCGTGGCGGCCGCGCTGCCGGCGCTCTTGGCTGCGCCGCGTGATGCCGTCTTCTTCGCGGTGGCCGCACTCGGTGCGGCCGTGGCCGCCGTGCGGGACCCTGCGGTGGAACTCGTCGTCACTGCTGCCTTCTTGGTTCGGTTCGCCGTGGCCTTCGCGACCGGGCGGGCCGCTGTCGCCTTGGCTGTGGATGTCGTGCCGGCGGCGGACTTGCGTGCCGTCGCCTTCGTGGCTGTCGTGCCAGCCGTCTTGGAGGCCGTTCTGGCGGCCGTCTTGGTGGCGGTCCCGTTGGCGGCCGCACGGGTCTGGGCGGCGGTTGCGGCCTTCTTCGTGGCCGCCGCCTTCGTGGCCGACCGCGTGGCCGTGGCCGTCGTCTGGTCGGCGCCCTTGACGCCGGCCCTGCTCGCGGCCGTCCTCGGTGCTGCCTTGGTGGCCGTCTTCGCCGCCGTCTTCGTCGTGGACTTCGTGGCGCTCTTCGTGGCGGTCTTCGCCGCCGTCTTCGTCGCGGTCTTCGTCGCGGGCGTGGGCGCCGCCTTGCTGGCCGCCTTGGTGGCGGTCTTCGTGCCCGCCTTGGCCGCGGGTGACTTCTTGGCTGCCGCCTTGCTGGCCGCCCGGGTCGCATCGACCGCCTTGGTCGCAGGCTTGGCGGCGGCCGTGGAGGTCGACTTCGCCGTCGTGGCGGACCTCGGCGTGGACTTCGCGGCGGCCTTGGCTGCGACACCAGCCACCTTGGTCGCCGCCTTGACGACGGTCTTCGTGGCCGCCTTCGCTCTCGTGGCCACTTTTGCCGCAGGGGCTGCCGTCTTGCGCACCGCCGCCTTGGGGGACGCCGTGGCGCTCGCAGCGGAGGTCTGAGCACGCTTGGCCGACGTGCTCTTGGCGGACGCGCTCTTGGCCGGTCTTGCCGGGGAGGTGGTGGACGAGGGTCTGGCGGTCTTCGCCGTGGTCGCGGCCTTGCTGGTGGTCTTGCTCGTGGTCTTGCTCGTGGTCTTGCTGGCGGCCTTGGTGGTCGCCTTGGTCGTGGCTTTGCCGGTCGCCGTGCTCGCGGGCTTGCTCGTCGTGCTTCGCGTGCCCTTGGTCGGTGTCCTGCTCGTGCTCTTCGCAGCGGTCTTCACCGCCGCCGTCTTCTTCGCCGCCATCAGACCCCTCCGTCGCTCATGCCGCCGACGTTGACAAGTGGGGCTGACAATAAGCCCCGCACGTGCCACGCACAAACGCGAAACGCATGCTGGGGCCAACTGTTCGCCTCTGACATACAACGCAGGCCGTCCGAGAACGTTCCCGGACGGCCTGCGCGCGTCTGTATGAGGTGGTGGCTCAGCCCTGCCCGCCGTTGCCGGCGTTCGCGGCGGCCGGCTCCTGGACGTTCGTGTCCAGGTCGTGCAGCTGGCCCTCGATGTAGGACTTGAGGTTCGAGCGGTAGTTCTTCTCAAAGCCCCGCAGCTCGGCGATCCGGCGGTCGAGCAGGCCCTTCTGCTTGTCGAGCTCCTCGAGCAGAGCCGCCTTCTTCTGCTGTGCCTCGGCGACCATGCCGGTCGAGCGCTCGCGAGCCTCGGTCAGCATCTCGTCCCGGCGCGCTGTCGCCTCGGAGAGCATCTGGTCGCGCTGGGTCGTGGCCTCGGAGAGCATCTGGTCGCGCTGCGCGACGGCGGTCGAGGAGATCTGCTCGGCCTCACGCGTCAGCTGGTCGTGGCGGGACTGGGCGGTGCTGAGCAGCTCGTCGTGTCGCGCCTGAGCGGTCGCGAGCAGCTCACGGTGCCGGTTCTCCGCTTCGGAGATGAGCTCGTTGCGGCGCGTCTCACCGGCAGCGACGTGCTCGTCGTGCAGCCGCTGGGCCAGCGCGATGACGCCCGCGGCGTCGGCGTTGACCGCTGCCGGGGTGGCGGCAGCTGCGGCGGCCGCAGCCGGAGCCTTGGCAGCCTCGTCGCGCAGGCGGGCGGCGCTGGCGCTGGCGGCATCGGCGTCGGCCTGCGCGCGAGCGGCACGCTCATCGGCCGACCGGGCGTTCTCGAGCGCCTTCGCGAGCTGGGCCTCGGCGTCGGCGACCTGGGTGTTGAGACCGTTGAGCTTGGCCTGGGCGTCGTTGAGAGCCTGCGAGTCGACGGCCGCCTTGGCCGCGGCCTCGGCGCGCTCGGCCTCGGCCTTGGCGCGGTCGATCCGCTCCCTGGCAAGGCGCTCTGCGTTGTCCGCGTCCGCCTTGGCCTTGGCCGCGCGGTCCGTCGCGGCCTTGAAGGCGCGCTCGGCATCCTGGATCTTCGCCGTGAGGCCGCCGAGCTTGGCGTCGTCGCCGGGGCGTCCGACCGCCGGCATCGCAGCGGTCGGCCCGTCGGCGCCGCGGACGGCCGACTGGTTCTTGCTGGCGCGGCAGTCGTTGAGCTGCTTCAGGTAGTCGTCACGCTGCTCGATGAGCGAACGCATCTCCGCCACGATCTCGTCCAGGAAGTCGTCAACGTCCCGCTCCTCGTAGCCACGACGGAACTGCGTGGTCTGGAAGTGCTTGTTGAGCACCTGCTCTGGCGTAAGCGCCATGTGTCACCTCGATACAGACGTAATGGTTCGGGCCAACGGTATCTAACGTTCCGGTCACGAACCAAAGCCATCGTCGAAGCTGTGTGTCAGGACAGCAACGCCGACCCCCGTCTGGCTGCCGACCACCCCGGTCTTCAGAAGAAGCTCGGCACGTTGAGGGCCAGCGAAGTGAGCAGCATCAGGACGAGAAAGCTGAGGTCGAGCCGGACACCCCCGAGGTTCGGCGACGGGATCACCTTGCGCAGTGCGCGCAGGGGCGGATCCGTGACGGTGTAGACCGCCTCGGCGATGACGAGGACGAGCCCGGTCGGGCGCCAGGACCGAGCCAGGACCTGCACCCAGTCGATGACGAACCGACCGATGAGGGCGATGAAGAAGGCAAAGACCACCACCCCGTAGATCGTCCAGAACGCATCCATGTCCGCCAGTGTCGCTGATGTCGCTGGATTCGTGTGAGCCGGGGTGCCGAATCGAGACGGAGTCGATAGCAGGAGGTGACGCCGTCGAGCCCCGCTCCAGCGGTGGAGCGGGGCTCGACGGTGGTCCGAGCGGACGGGACAGAAGGGACAGGAGCGGCCTCGTTCAGCTCTGGTTGAAGAAGCCGCGGGTCGAGGCGGCGGGCGGCTCTGGCTCGTCGGCGGAGATCTCGACGTGCGAGGGCGACAGGAGGAACACCTTGGACGTGACTCGCTCGATCGTGCCGTGCAGCCCGAAGACGAGACCGGCGGCGAAGTCGACGAGGCGCTTGGCGTCGGCGTCGTCCATGTCGCTGAGGTTCATGATCACCGGGACGCTGTCGCGGAACCACTCCCCGATGTTCTTGGCCTCGTTGTAGGTGCGTGGGTGGATCGTCGTGATCCGGTTGAGTCGCCCGACCTCTACGTCGCGCACGACTGCCGCCACGGGGCGCTTCGTCGGCAGCGGGGTGACGGCGGCGGTGTGCTCGGGCTCGTCGTCGTAGCGATCGGAGTCGTCGTAGGTGTCGTAGTCGTCATAGCGTTCATGACGCTGGTCCTCCTCGCTGAGTCCGAGGTACACCATCGTCTTGCGTAGTGCCCCTGCCATGGCCAACTCCCAAACCGTCGGATTGTGGTTCCCTCCCGACGTTACAGAAGTGACGGGCGTGATCCGAGGATTGCGGTACCGACACGCAGGTGTGTCGCCCCGTTCCGAAGGGCCGCCTCGAGGTCGCCACTCATGCCCGCGGAGACCCAGTCAGCCCCGGGATGACGTGCACGTATGCCGTCCGCCACCTCCCGGAGGCGGGCGAAGGCGTCGTCGGGGTCGGCACCCAACGGGGCCACTGCCATGACCCCGGCGAGGCGGAGCAGGCCTTGTGCTGCAACGGAGTCCGCGAGCTCGATGAGGTTCTCTGGCAGTGCGCCACCGCGGCTGGTGTCGCCGTCGAGACTGACCTGGAGCAGGACGGAGAGCTGCCGGTCCGCCAGGCGGGCCCCCTTGCCGAGGGCATCGACGACCTTGAGCCGGTCGACCGACTGGACGACGTCGGCATACCCGGCGACGTGCCGCGCCTTGTTGCTCTGGAGCTGCCCGATGAAGTGGAACGTCGGGTCCTCGCCCCCGGACTCGGCGACCAGGCGCCGCACCTGCCGGAACTTCTCGCCCGCCTCCTGGTCGCGGTTCTCACCGAAATGACGCACGCCGAGCCGGTGGAGCAGCAGCACGTCCGATGCCGGGAAGTACTTGGTGACGACCACGAGCGTCACGCCCGCCGGGTCACGGCCGGCATCGGCGCAGCCGCGGGCGATGCGCCCGTGCACGTCGTCGAGGCTGTGGGCGAGCTCTTCGAGCCGCTGCTGCTCGGCGGTCATGCCGGACCGCGATCGAGGAGACCCGTGCGCATCGCCACGAGCCCCGCGAACCGCCCGGTCCGCTGGTCGCGGCGGTAGGAGTACAGGTCTCCGGACTCGCGCGTGCATCCCGGGATCCATTGCACCGCAACGCCGTTGGCCACCAGCTGCTCGACCACGCCGGCTCCCACGTCGATCGCGGAGGTGCCGGTCCACGACCTCGCGGCGCTCGCGGGTGACACCGCAGCCGCGGCCAGCGCCATCTCGTCGGGGACCTCGTAGCATCGGCCACAGACGGACGGCCCGACCGTCGCGCGGATCGACCTGGCGCCGAGGTCGCGCATGGCCCCGACCGCTTCATCGACGATCCCCGCGAGCATTCCTGGGCGGCCGGCGTGCACGGCGCCGACGACGCCGGCCTCGCCGTCGTGCAGGAGCACGGGCACGCAGTCGGCGACGAGCACGCCCAGGGCCAGGTCGGCTGCGCGAGAGACGATCCCGTCGGCTTCGGGAACCGGGCCGTCCCACGGGCCGGCGACCTCGACGACCGTGCTGCCGTGAACCTGGTTCATGAAGACGACGCGGTCCCGAGGCAGCTCGAGCTCGGTTGCCAGCGCGCTCCGGTTGTCCTCTACCTCCGCCGGGCTGTCGCCGACGTGGCCGCCGAGGTTGAGCCCGGCATACGGCCCGCTTCCCCTTCCCGCCGACCTCCCCGTGAAGCCGACGTCGACGAGCCGGTCGGGATCGTCGGTCGGGACCGCAGCGCGCCAGTAGAACACGGGGACCAACCTAACGGGTGGGGTTGTCCCCAACTCTGGGCGGGACCGCGCCCGAGGCACAGACGGATGACCCGGCGGGCCGGGCGATGGCTCCGCCGGGACGAGTGAGCACCTCGCCCCGTGGGTCATACCGGGAGGAGGTGCTCACTCGACTGTGGCCAGACGGCCCACCGGTCCGAGGCGTGGGTGGCTACTTGAGGAAGTCGGGGACGTCGAGGTCGTCGGCGTCCTCGAAGGTGACCTGACGGGGCGGCGCCTGCATGTGGTTCGACCCGGCGTGGTTCGCCGGGGCATGACCGGGCTGCCCGTTGCTCGCGGTCGCAGGGGCCGGCACAGGCTGGGCCGGGGCCTGGTGGACGGGGCCGGGGTGCTGCGTCGGGAGCTGTTGCGCCGCGGGGGCCGCCGCGGTGGCCTGCGGAGCCGGAGCCAGCGGCGTGCTCGGCGGTCCATGGTCGACGTGCGTGCCGTTGGTGTAGGGCGCGGAGGGAGCGGCCGGGCGGCTGGACGCCGCGGGCTGGCTGCGGCCCATGACCTGGCCGAGTGCGCGGTCGTCCTCGCGCTTGGTGGGTCCGCCGCTGTCGAAGCCGGCCGCGATCACGGTGACCCGCACCTCGTCGCCCAGTGCGTCGTCGATGACCGCGCCGAAGATGATGTTGGCCTCCGGGTGCGCCGCCTCCTGCACGAGCCGGGCCGCCTCGTTGATCTCGAAGAGACCGAGGTCCGAGCCGCCCTGCACCGAGAGCAGGACACCGTGGGCGCCGTCGATCGAGGCCTCGAGCAGCGGCGAGCTGATGGCCAGCTCGGCAGCCTGGACAGCGCGGTCCTCCCCGCGCGCGGAGCCGATGCCCATGAGTGCCGAGCCGGCGCCCTGCATTACGGACTTGACGTCTGCGAAGTCGAGGTTGATCAGGCCCGGCGTCGTGATCAGGTCGGTGATGCCCTGGACACCGGAGAGGAGCACCTGGTCGGCGGACCGGAACGCGTCCATCATCGAGACGTTGCGGTCGCTGATCGACAGCAGCCGGTCGTTGGGGATGACGATGAGCGTGTCGACGTCCTCGCGAAGGTGTCCGATGCCCGCCTCGGCCTGGTTGGCGCGCCGGCGGCCCTCGAACGTGAACGGTCGGGTGACGACGCCGATGGTCAGGGCGCCGAGGCTCTTGGCGATGCGGGCCACGACCGGGGCGCCACCCGTCCCGGTGCCGCCGCCCTCACCGGCGGTGACGAAGACCATGTCGGCCCCCTTGAGGACCTCCTCGATCTCCTCCGTGTGGTCCTCGGCCGCCTTGCGGCCGACCTCCGGGTCGGCGCCGGCGCCCAGGCCGCGCGTGAGCTCGCGCCCCACGTCGAGCTTGACGTCGGCGTCGCTCATGAGCAGCGCCTGCGCATCGGTGTTGATGGCGATGAACTCGACGCCCTTGAGCCCGACCTCGATCATGCGATTGATGGCATTGACGCCGCCGCCGCCGATGCCGACGACCTTGATGACGGCCAAGTAGTTCTGCGGTGCTGCTGCCACGAGAGTGGGCCTTCCTGACTGGTGGTGCGGTACTGCAAATGGGTCTTTGTCTGGGCGTTTTGTCGGGGATGTGCCATGGTTCGTCCCGAGCTGCTCATCCCTCAAACCTTAAACGTAGGGATAAAGGTTACAGTTTGGTCACGAACCAGTGCCCCGACGGTATGACGTGCCGGTAGGCCGATCAACCAAGGCCCCGGCGTGTCGTCCGGGCAGTTCCGCAGTTTCCCGGAGGGACACCACACCGGTCACTCGAGCACCACCGGACACACGAGCCACCCTCGGCCCAGCGGCACGTCCCGGTCTAGGTCCGCCCTGTCCTCCGGCTGGCCGGGCCCGAGCCAAACCGGAGCCGGCCCCGCAGGCGCCCGCCACGAAGCGTCGCGGCGGCGTCATGGGCACGGCGAGCGCCGTCCGGCAACCGGGCTCAGCGCGTCACAGGCGACGACGGGACACTGACGTCGATCGTCGAACCAGGCTGTGGCAGAAGGATTTTCACGAGCTTCGCCTTCAGCTCACCAGAGCCGGCACCGCCCCAGACCACGGTCTTGCGGGCGCCCTTGTCGGGCTTGATCGTGAAGGTGACCTGGTCCGCCACGGACACCGTGACGCCTGAGACGTCGGCGCGCAGCTTGGGCTCCAACGAGCCGAGAGCCTGGAGCGCTGCCGCGACGCCCTGAGCCGACACCTGGTCGGCGCTCGAGGTGACGAGAGGCACGCCGGGCGGGGCCGAGGCGACGGTCCGGAACGCGAAACCCTCGCGATCCACGACGTCCACCTGACCCTGAGGGTTGCGCACGGCGAGGACCGCCACGCGTGGGGTGACCGTGACCACGACGGTATGGGGCAGGCTGCGGCTCACGCTGACATCGGTCCACTCGCGACCGGCGACGACCCGGCGTGCCACGGCGTCCGTGTCGACCCGCAGCAGCGGACCCCCGAGGGGCACGGCCGCCGTCGACCTGACCTGCGCGGCGGCCGGGCCGGTGACGCCGCGGATCTCGACCGTCGTGGCGTTGAGGGCACTGCTGAACCATCCGAGCCAGACGGCGACGCCGGCCAGCAGGAGTGCCACGACGAGAACGGCCAGAACGACCCGTGGCCGCCGTCTGGCCGCCGCGGCGCGCCGCTCGAACCGGGCCAGGGATGACGACACCCCCTTGCCGCCGCTCGCGCCGCCGCTCGCCCGGCCACCATGTCCGGAACGCCGCCGAGCACTCCCCCGCTCGAGCATCACCCGGGACCACCACCGAGCAGGCGCAGCACTTCCGGCCCGATCATCGTCACGTCACCCGCACCGATCGTCAGGACGAGGTCGCCGGGGCGAACCAGTCCGGCCACGGTGGGCGGCGCCTCGGACCAGGAGGCGACGTAGTGCACCTCAGCAGCGGGCCGGGCCGCGCGCACCGCATCGGCCACGAGCTCCCCGGAGACGCCCGGGACCGGGTCCTCCCGAGCGGCATACACATCCATCACGACCACGACGTCGGCGGGCGAGAGCCCGGCGCCCAGCTCGCTCGCGAAGTCACGGGTGCGGCTGTAGAGGTGCGGCTGGAAGACGGCCACCAGCCGACCCGACTCACCGACGAGGTCCTTGGCGGTCTCGACCACGGCCGCGACCTTTCCGGCGTTGTGGGCGTAGTCGTCGACGACCACGACGCCACCGGCCTCGCCCTTGGGCTCGAACCGCCTCCGGGTGCCGGTGAACGAGGCCAGTCCCGCGAGCACCTGCTCGGGATGCTGGCCGAGGCCGTGGACGGCGGCGGCATACGCAGCGGCCGCGTTGAGCGCGTTGTGGCGCCCTGGCACCGCCAGGGTCATCGTGTGCTCAGCGCCTCCGTCGACCAGCCCGACGGTCGCCGTGACACCGTCGGCGCGGTGGTCGTGCAGGCGCACGTCCGCATCGGGCGAGAAGCCGTAGGTGACCACCCGGGCGCCGGTCGACCGGGCCCGCTCCGCGAGGGTCACCGCGCCCGCGTCATCGGCACAGGTGACGAGCAGGCCTCCCGGCCGGATCGTGCCGACGAACGCGGCATAGGCCGCCTGAACGACCGTGAAGCTGTCGTAGAAGTCGAGGTGGTCCGGCTGGACGTTCGTGACGACGGCGATCTCGGGGCGGTAGACGACGAAGGACCCGTCGCTCTCGTCGGCCTCGACCACGAAGATGTCATCGGTGCCGTCATGGGCGTTCGTGCCGTGCTTGGCGAGCTCGCCGCCGACGGCGAAGGACGGGTCCAGGCCGCATCCCTGAAGCGCCACCGTCAGCATCGAGGTCGTCGTCGTCTTGCCGTTGGCGCCGGCCACGGCAACCGGTCGGCGGCCGTGCATGAGTGCGGCGAGGCCCTGGGCGCGGTGCAGCACGCGCACCCCGCGGGCGCGGGCGGCGACGAGCTCGACGTTGTCGTCGCGGATCGACGAGCTCATGACGACCGCGTCGGCGCGCTCCTGGTGCGCCTCGTGGAAGCCGACCCAGACACCGGCGCCCTCGCTCTCCAGAGCCTTGAGCACGGGGACGTCCTTGGCGTCGCTGCCCGTGACGGGGATGCCCCGCGCCAGCATGATGCGGGCGACGCCCGACATGCCGGCGCCGCCGATGGCGAGGAAGTGGACGCGACCGAGATCCTTCGCGTCCGGCACCGGCGCCCTGAAGTCGAAGCGGGCCGCCGCGAACGGGTCGTCGACGGACGGGGTGTGAGGGCTGACGGTCATGACGGCCCCCCGCCCGCGAGACCCTCCGCAGCCGCAGCGTCCACCATGTCGGCGAGGCGCTCGTCGGCGGCAGGCTCGCCCAGCGCGCGGCTCGCCGCCGCCATCCGGGCGACCCGCGCACTGTCGGTGACCAGTGGCACCAGATGGCTGTCGATCCAGCTCGGCGTGAAGGACGCGTCGTCGACGAGCAGTCCGCCACCGGCGTCGAGCACCTCGGCGGCGTTGAGGCGCTGCTCACCGTTGCCGATCGGCAAGGGCACGTAGACCGCGGGCAGGCCGACCGCGGTCAGCTCGCAGACGGTGTTGGCTCCGGAGCGGGCTACGACCAGGTCGGCAGCGGCATACGCGAGCTCCATCCGGTCGGCGTAGGGCAGGACGACGTAGGGGGCACCGTGCTCCGGCACGTCGGGGACGAACTCCTTGCCGAGGCCGGTCACGTGCAGCACCTGCACGCCGGCACTGCTGAGCTGGGCCACGCGGGCGCTGAAGGCGTCGTTGAGCCGCTGCGCGCCGAGGGACCCGCCCGTGACGAGAACGGTGGGCAGGTCGGGCGCCAGGCCGAACCCGGCCCGCGCGTCCGCGCGTCTCGCTTCGCGGTCGAGGGTCGCGACCTCGCGCCGCAGGGGCATCCCGACCCGGGTCGCATGCGTCAGCGAGGTGCCGCCGAAGGTGGTCGCCACATGGCTCGTCCACCGTGCGCCGATGCGGTTGGCCAGGCCCGCCCGAGCGTTCTGCTCGTGCACCACGATGGGGACGTGGCGCCGCCGCGCCGCCAGGTATGCCGGCGTGCTGACGTAGCCGCCGAAGCCGACCACCACCTCGGCCCCCGTCTCGTCGATCGCCCGGCCGGCGGCCGCTACGGCGGACTTGAGCCGGCCGGGCAGCCGGAGCAGGTCGCCGCTCGGGCGCCGAGGCAGCGGCACCTTCGGCACGAAGCGCAGGTCGAAGCCGCGGGCCGGCACGAGCCGCGCCTCGAGTCCCTCCTGCGTCCCGAGGGCGGTCACCCGCAGGTCCGGGTGGCGGCGCAGCAGGGCGTCGGCGAGTGCGAGCAGCGGCGAGACATGACCGGCGCTGCCTCCCCCAGCGAGCAGGACCGAGGTTGGCGAGGACAACGGAGGATCACCGACTTCTGCGACGGGTGGCGCCCGATCGGACGCGGGACGGGAGGACCGCGAGCGAGCGGCGGATCATGCCTGGGCGTGCGTCGAGCAGCGCCCGGCAGCCGGGCTCGTTGCGGGCGAAGGACAACAGGATGCCAAGCGCGATGAGGGTTGTCACCAGTGAGGAGCCGCCCGCGGACACGAGTGGCAAGGGCACGCCGATCACCGGGAGGAGGCCGATCACCGCGCCGATGTTGACGATGGCCTGCCCGAGCAGCCAGGCCATGATGCCGGCCGCGGCGATGCGCACGAAGCGGTCCTGGGTGCGGCTCACGAGGCGGAAGCACGCCCAGGCGAGGATCCCGAACAGCGCGAGGATGACGAGCGTGCCGGGCAGCCCGAGCTCCTCGCCGATGATCGCGAAGATGAAGTCGTTGTGGGCCTCGGACAGCCACGCCCACTTCTCCTTCGACGCGCCGAGCCCGACGCCCCACCATCCGCCGTCGGCGAGGGCGTACATGCCGTGCACCGACTGGCCGCACCACCCGTCCGGGTCGGCCTGGCAGGCGGGGTTGAAGAAGTTCGAGATGCGGCTCGTGCGGTTCGAGCTGCTCGTGACGAGGAAGGCGACGCCTGCGATCGCCAGGACCCCGCCCAGCGCGAACACGCGTTTGGGGGCGCCCGCGACGAGCAGGACCGCTCCGACGATGACGAGGATGACGATCGCTGTGCCGAGGTCATGACCGGCGAGGATGAGCCCGATGATGACCGCGACGACGGGCACGAGGTACGGCAGCAGGACGTGCAGCGTGCTCGCCATGCGGGAGGCCTTGTTCGCGAAGATCAGGGCGCCCGCGAGGATGACGCCGATCTTGGCCAGCTCGGACGGCTGGAACTGCAGCGGCCCCACGACGAGCCAGTTCTGGTTGCCGCCGACCGCCTTGCCGAACGGGATGACGGCGGCGAGCAGCAGAGCGGACATGACCACGACCGGGACGGCCAGCCGCTTCCACCAGGCGAGGGACATGCGTGCCGCGATGGCCGCGGCGACAGCACCCACGACGGCGAAGCCCAGCTGGCGCACGAAGATGGTGTAGGCGGCCTCGTCGGACAGCAGCGCCTCGACGCTCGAGGCCGAGAACACCATGATCAGGCCGATGACCACGAGGGTGGTCGTCGTGCCGAGGATGAGGTAGTAGGTCGTCAGCGGCGACTCGAGCTTGCCGATGACCGGCAGCGACCGTGAGCCCGAGGAGACCTTCGTCGAGGACTTGTCGCCGGCCGTCGTCGCGCTCACGCCTCGCCCCCGGCTGCCGCTGCGAACCGCCGAACCGCCTCCTCGAACGCGTCGCCGCGCGCACCGTAGTTGGCGAACATGTCCATCGACGCCGCGGCGGGCGCCAGCAGCACGACGTCGCCGCGGTGGGCAAGTCGCGCTGCCTCCCTCACGACGCGGTCCATGACCCCAGTGTCGGTCTCTGACACGTCGACCACGGGGACATCCGGGGCGTGTCGTGCCAGGGCCTGCGCGATCTGGTCGCGGTCGGCGCCGAGCAGGACCACGCCGCGCAGGCGGGAACGCATCTCCTCGACAAGGCTGTCGACGTCGGCGCCCTTGAGCAGTCCGCCGGCGACCCACACGACGGAGTCGAAGGACCGGATCGACGCGGCGGCCGCGTGCGGGTTCGTCGCCTTGGAGTCGTTGACGAACCGGATGCCACGCACGGTCGCCACCTCGGCCACGCGGTGCGGGTCGGGGCGGAAGGAGCGCAGGCCGTCACGCACAGCGATCGGCCCGACCCCGTAGGCCCGGGAGAGGGCGGCCGCGGCGAGCGCGTTCGCGATGTAGTGGGGTGCAGGAGGCGGCCCGTCGCCCTGGAGGTCGGCAAGGGTGCACAGCTCGGCCGCCGAGCGCTGGCGCTGCTCCACGAAGGCGCGGTCGGCGAGCACGTCCTCGACGATGCCGACCATCGACGGCGCGGGGATGCCGGTCGTGAACCCGACCGCGCGGCAGCCCTCGATGACGTCGGCCTCCATGACGAGCTGCTCGGTCTGGATGTCGGCGACGTTGTAGATGCAGGCCAGGTGGGTGTTCTCGTAGACCTTGCCCTTGGCGCGGAGGTACTCGGCGTAGCTGCCGTGCCAGTCGAGGTGGTCGGGCGCGACGTTGAGCACCGCAGACGCCACAGCCGACACGGACCGCTGCCAGTGCAGCTGGAAGCTCGACAGCTCGACGGCCAGCACGTCGTAGGGCTCGGGGTGCAGCACCGCCTCGAGCAGGGGCGTGCCGATGTTGCCCGCCGACGTGGCGCGCAGTCCGGCGGCCTGCAGGATCGACGCGAGCATTCCGACCGTCGTCGTCTTGCCGTTCGTGCCGGTCACGGTGAGCCAGGGCGCCGCGCCGTCCTGCGCGCGCATCCGCCAAGCGAGCTCGACCTCGCCCCACACGGGTATGCCGTCGGTCGCGGCCGCGAGCATGAGCGGGTCGTGGGGCGGGACCCCGGGCGACGTGACGACGAGCTCGGTGCCCTCCGGCGCGCGGTGCAGGTGCTCCTGGCCGAGGCGCACGTCGACGCCGAGGATCTCGAGGATCGTGGCGCGCTCGACGATCGCGTCGGTGGCATCACGGGAGACGGCCGTGACCTGGGCGCCCCGCTCGGCGAGCGCGTCGGCGGCGGCGAAACCGGAGACACCGAGCCCGACGACGAGGACGTTGATGCCCGACCAGTCGGCGTCCCGGTGGGTCAGCCCGGGCCTGGGCTCGTAGGCCGGGTCGAAGGTCACTGAGACCCCACCACCCACTCGGCGTAGAAGACACCGAGACCGAACGCGACGAAGAGGCCCGCGATGATCCAGAAGCGGACCACGACGGTGACCTCGTTCCACCCGACCATCTCGAAATGATGATGCAACGGGGCCATCCGTAGCACCCGTTTACCGGTCGTCTTGTACGAAGCCACCTGGGCCACGACCGAGAGCGTCTCGAGGACGAACATGCCGCCGAGGATGATGAGCAGCAGCTCGGTGTGGGTCGTGATGGCCAGGCCTGCGAGCGCGCCGCCGAGGGCGAGCGATCCGGTGTCGCCCATGAAGATCTTGGCGGGGGTGGCGTTCCACCAGAGGAACCCGAAGCACGCCCCCATGCCGGCCGCGGCGACGAGTGCGAGGTCGTGCGAGTCTCGGACCTCGTAGCACTTGATGCCGGGGTTGGTCTGGCAGTTCTGGTTGAAGGTCCAGATGCTGATGAGGACGTAGGCGCCGAAGACCATCGTCGAGACGCCCGTGGCCAGGCCGTCGAGACCGTCGGTGAGGTTCACGCCGTTGGACGCGCCCGCGATCATCACGTTCGCGAAGATGACGAAGAGGATCACGCCGACGACGCTGCTCCCGCCCAGCGCGAGGCTGATGTTGGTGTCTCGGACGAACGACACGAGCAGCGATGCCGGCGTGCGGTACTGGTCGTTGGGAAAGAGCAGGACCAGGACGGCGAAGATGATGCCGACGAGCGCCTGGCCGGCCAGCTTCTGCTTCGAGCGCAGGCCGAGGCTGCGCTGCTTGCTGATCTTGATGAAGTCGTCGAGGAAGCCGACGAAGCCGAGCCCGGCCATGAGGAACAGCACGAGCAGGCCGCTCGCGGTGGGCGGGTTGAGGGTGAACAGGTGCGCGAGGGCGTAGGCCCCGAGGGTCGCGGCGATGATGACGGTGCCGCCCATCGTCGGCGTGCCGCGCTTGGTGTGGTGGGAGGTCGGGCCGTCGTCGCGGATGAACTGGCCGTAGCCGCGCTTGACGAGGAACTTGATGAACAGGGGCGTGCCGAACAGCGAGATGAGCAGCGAGATCGAGGCTGCGAAGAGCACACCCTTCACTGCTCGACCACCCTTCCTGCTCCTGCTGTCGCTCGTGTCTGTGTCGCGTCTGCGTCAGTCTGCCTTGAACCGGTCCCGGCTTCGGTCGCCGCCCCGCTCGGTGCCGCGGTTGGACTGCTGGCGCCAGACGGTATGCCGGCGAGACGGTCCCCGAGCCACCGTAGCCCGCTGTCCCGGCTGGACTTGAGCAGCACGATGTCACCGGGGCGGAGCCGAGCCTCGAGCAGGTCGTGGGCGGCGTCGCTGTCCTCGACCCACTCGGACCCGGGGGCCGCATCGGCGATCGGCCGAGCACCCGCGCCGACGGCCACGATGTGGTCGAGCCCCAGCCGGGCGGCATACGCCCCGACGGCGGCGTGCTCGGCGTCGCTGTCGGGTCCCAGCTCGAGCATCCCTCCGAGCACCGCCCATCGCTCTCCGGTCGCCGCCATGGCGGCGACGGCGTCGAGGGCCGCCCGCATCGAGTCCGGGTTGGCGTTGTAGGCGTCGTTGACCACGACGACCCCGTCCGGCCGGTCGGTGATCTCCATCCGCCATCGGCTCGCGGGCTCTGCGGACGAGAGTCCGGCGGCGACCTGGTCGAGCGAGAGGCCGAGCTCGAGGGCCGCGGCGGCGACCGCCAGCGAGTTCCCGACGTGGTGGGATCCGCTGTAGCGCAACGAGATCCGGGCCTCGCCCGCGGGGGTGAGGAGGGTGTATGCCGCTCTCCCGCGCTCATCCAGGCTCACATCGCTCGCCCGGAGGTCGGCGTCGGCGGAGAGTCCGACGAGCTGCACCCGGCAACCGAGACCGTCGGCCATCGCCGCCACGAGCGGGTCGTCGGCGTTGAGGATCGCAAGGCCTTCGGCGGGCACAGCCTGCGGCAGCTCAGCCTTGGCGATGGCAATGTTCTCGCGTGAGCCGAACTCACCGACGTGGGCCGTCCCGACGTTGAGCACGATCCCGACCTGAGGCGGCGCGATCTGCGTGAGATACGCGATGTGGCCCACACCGCGGGCACCCATCTCGGCGACGAGGAAGCGCGTGGTCGGGGTGACGCGGCAGACGGTCAGCGGGACGCCGATCTCGCCGTTGAGGGAGTTGACCGGCGCCACGGTCTCCGCCACCGAGGACAGGACCGAGGCGAGAAGGTCCTTCGTCGTCGTCTTCCCCGACGACCCGGTGATGCCAACGATCCGCAGCTCCGGCGCATGGTCGACGACACCGCGAGCGACCCGTCCGAAAGCGGTCTGCACGTCGTCGACGACGACGCACGGCGCCCCGTCGACCGGACGTGACGTCAGCGCCGCGACGGCACCCTTGGCCACCGCAGAGGCGACGTAGTCATGCCCGTCGGCATGCTCCCCGACCCGGGCGACGTAGAGACTGCCCGGGACGCAGTCACGGGAGTCCGTCGTCACGGTGCCGTCCACGAGGACGGCGTCAGCTGCGTCGGCACCGCGCAGGACACCGCCCGTGAGGTCGCGGATCTCGTTGAGAGACAAGGGGATCATCGCGCCACTCCTGACGTGGTGACGGCGGCGAGTGCGGCGCGCAGCGCGTCGCGGTCGTCGAACGGGTGCTTCACTCCGTTGATCTCCTGACCCTTCTCGTGACCCTTGCCGAGCACCACCACGGTGTCGACGAGGCGGACATCCCCTGCTTGGACGCGGCCGGGCGCGCGAGCGTCGTCGACGTGGCCGACCGCAGCTGCCTGACCGGGCCTACCGACCGTGGCGAGCGCGACGGCCTCGGCGATGGCAGCGGTGCGGGACCCTCCGTCGATGATCTCGACTGCCGTAGCGTCGCCGGACCGGACGGCCTCGCGGGCGCCGGCGATGACGGCGGCGCGGATCTCGGCAGGGTCCTCGCTTCGCGGATTGTCGTCGGTGACCACGACGATGTCGGCACGGCGAGCCGCCGCCGCGCCCATGGCCGGCCGCTTGCCTCGGTCTCGGTCGCCGCCGGCGCCGAGCACGGCGATCAGCCGGCCGGCTGTGGAGGGCCGTAGCGCGTCGAGCGCGGCGTCGACGGCGTCCGGCGTGTGGGCGAAGTCGACGACGCACCGCGGCTCGCCTGCCGTACCGGCCGAGACGACCTCCATCCGACCTGGCACGTCGGGCGCGACCGCCATCGCCGCCTCGACCGCAGCGTCGGGGATGCCGCAGAGCACGAGTGCGAGCGCTGCGAGCGCCGTGTTGGCGACGTTGAAGTGCCCGGGCAGGTGCGATACGAGCGTGATCTCACGTCCGGCCCGGCCATGGCGGAGCGTGAAGGCACCGGCCTCGCCCTCGACGACGACCCAGTCGGCGGTCGCTCGCACGGTGGGGTCGGCCGAGGTCGCGAGGGTGGTCGTCGGCACCGTCGCCTCGGCGGCGAGGCGCCGTCCCCACGGGTCGTCGACGCAGACAACGGCGGCCCGCGACCGTTCCGGGGCGAACAGCGAGGCCTTCGCGGTGTAGTAGTCCTCCATCGAGGGGTGGAAGTCCAGGTGGTCCTGCGACAGGTTGGTGAACAGGGCCACGTCGTAGACGACGCCGTCGACACGGTGCAGGCGCAGGGCGTGGCTCGACACCTCCATGACGCACGCATCGATGCCGCGCTCACGCATCAGCCCGAGCAGCGCGTGCAGGTCGGTCGTCTCCGGGGTGGTGCGCACCGACTCGACCCGCTCGTCGCCGATCCGCGTCTCGACGGTGCCGATGAGGCCGGTGCGCTGCCCATGGGCGCGCAGCCCGGACTCCACCAGGTATGCCGTCGTCGTCTTGCCGTTCGTGCCGGTGATGCCGATCATCGTCAGGTCGCGTGAGGGCTGACCGTAGACCTCGGCCGCGACGACGCCCAGCACGCTGCGCGGGTCGTCGGTGACGAGGGTCGGCACCGCGGGCTCGCCGACGAGCGCCAGGCCCTCCGGGTCCGTGACGACCGCGACGGCCCCGAGGGCCACGGCGTCGGCGACGAAGCGCGCGCCGTGCACGTTGAACCCCGGCAGCGCGGCATACAGGTCACCGGGGCAGACCGTGCGGCTGTCGAGGCTGACGCCGGTCACGCGCACGTCGGCGCCTCCGAAAGCGCTCCCCGAGTGGCCCTCGGGCCCACCGGGCAGGACGGTGCGGACACTGGCAGCGGCGCGCGGCTCGCCCTCGATCCGAGACGTCACGTCGCGAAGGAGCACGCCCGACGTGGCGGGTCGAATGGGGGAAGGTGACACGTCATCCCAACTTACAGGCCGTCCCGCTTGGCCCGGTCATTGCTGATGACGCTGGGGTCGCTGGGCGACAGCGGTTTGGTGGCCCACACATGGTAGTCGAGGGTCGACTTCGGGCTCGGCGGCGCTCCGGTGCGCTCGAGCAGGTAGGTCATCACCTGGTTGAAGACCGGCCCGGCGAGCATGCCGCCGAACATGCCGGCGCTCGGCTTCTGGATGAAGACCGCGACGACGTACTTGGGGTTCTCGGCCGGGGCGAAGCCGATGAACGAGGCAGTGAAGCCGTTGTACCGGCCGAGCTTCTCGTCGTAGCGGTCAGCGGTTCCGGTCTTGCCTGCGACGCGGTACCCCTTGATCCGGGCGGCGCTGGCGGTGCCGTTCTCGCCGGTCACCTCCTCCATCATCCTCGACAGCTTCACGGCGGTGTCCTGCGTGACGACGCGGTAGGGCGTGGTCGGCGTGGAAGGGACGAAGGTACCCGCGTCGTTGTAGGTGCCCTCGACGAGCGACGGAGGCACTCGAACTCCGCGGTTGGCGATCGTCTGGAACACGCTCGCCTGCTGGATGGCGGTGACTGCGTAGCCCTGCCCGAACAGCACCGTGTACCGCCTGGTGGAGACCCAGTCCTTGGCCTTGGCCAGCAGTCCGGCGGACTCCCCCGGGAACCCGACGGGCGTCTTCGAGCCGACCCCGAACTTTCGGTAGTACGCCTCCATGATCGCCGGCGGGACGCGCTCGCCGATCATCATCGTGCCCATGTTCGACGACTTCGCGAGCACTCCGGTGGCGGTCATGTACTCGGTGCCGTGCGGCTCGTTGTCCTTGAACCGGGTACCGGCCCGCGGGAGCCGGGACGGCACGATCACGCCGGTGTCAGGGGTGATCACCTTCTGCTCCAAGGCGGCCGCCATCGTCATCAGCTTGCCCGTCGAGCCCGGCTCGAAGGCGTCGTTGAACGCATAGTTGTTGAGGTTCTGCGGCTTGGCGTCGGCGAGGTCGTTCGGGTCGAACGTCGGGTAGCTCGCGGCAGCGCGGATCTTGCCCGTCGCCACCTCGATCACGACGGCGGTGCCGGACTCGGCGCCGACTGCGGTGACCTGCTTGGCGAGGGCGTTCTGCGCGTACCACTGAAGGTCGGCGTCGATGGTCAGCTTGACGTCGTGGCCGTTCACCACAGGCGTGTCCACGCGCTGCGACCCCGGGATGATGTAGCCGTCCCGGGCTCGCTCCGCGATCGTCTTGCCGGGCGTGCCGGCAAGCGTCTTGTCGAGCATCTGCTCGACCCCGGCCGCCCCGCTCTGGTCTGCCGGGCGCACGAAGCCGACGAGCTGGCCGAGGGCCATCGAGGTCGGGTAGACGCGCTGTGCCGTGCGCTCGCCGGTGATCCCGGGTATGCCGAGCGCGCGGATCTCTCGATAGATCGCAGGGTTGACGTCCTTCTTGACCACGACATACCGGGTGTTCGGCCGGGTGAACAGGGTCGTCAGCTGGGTGGCGCTCATGTCGAGAAGCGGAGCGAGATCGGCAGCGGCTCGCGTGACGCCGACCTTCTGACGCGAGCCGCCGACGTCGACGGTGTACCCCGGGATGATCTTCGGGTCGGCGGCGATGGTGAACCGCTCGACGGAGTCGGCCAGCACCTGCCCGTTCGTGTCGAGGATCTGGCCGCGCATCGCCGGTGTGATCTGCTCGAAGGACCTTTTGTTGAGGGCCGCCGCCTGGGTCGCCGAGGCGTCGAACGCCTGGATCCGGAGCAGCTGCCCGGCGAAGATCGTGAAGACGAACAGGATCGCGACGAACATGATCCGGGCCCGGCGCCGCGGGTTCGCCTTGGACAGCCGCAGCACCCGCCGGCGGCGCGGCGGCCTCGGTGGGACGGGCCGACGCTTCGGCGCCGGGCCGCGGCCCTGCGGAGCTGGGCCACGGATGCCCTGGGCTGTGCGCCCGCTCGTCGTGCGCCCGCTCGTCGTGCGCCCGCTCGTGGTGCGCCCGTTCGAGGTACGCCCGCTCGGAGGGGCACCCCGTCCGCCTGCGGCCGCGGCGCGTGCGGACGTCGCTCCACGCGCGGTGGAGGCCGCTGCCCGCCCGGACGCAGATCCCTTACCGGACGCCGGGCTCTTCGCGGACGTGGGTCCGCGGCCGCGGTCCGCGTGGCCGCGTCGGGTCGCCGTGGCGTCTCGGCTGGAGGTGCCTCGACTGGTGGCGTCTCGACCCGCGGCGCCTCGCCCGGCGGCGGCCCGACCGGTTGAAGCCGGGCGACCGGCCGCGCCGGGCCGGCCGGGGACCGTGCCACGTCCAGTCGCACCACCGCGGCCGGACGCTCCGGCCGTGCCGGCCTTCGGGCCTGTCGATCGCGGCGTCGCGCCCCCGGGGGTCGGCCGCCCCGCTGCGGAGGGTCCCGCGGTCGTGCGGGCGCCCCGGCGGGGGTCGGTGCCTCGCGGCTCGGTCACTGCGTCACCTCGTCGTCGTCGGGTCCGTGCCCGGTCGGGAGGGGGTGGGGGCGGTTGTCGCCGCGGGCGGTGACGTGGGCTTCGTGGAGAGCGGGGCGGTCGAGTGCCCGGTTGGCTGCCCCGTGGGCTGTCCGGTCGGTGTGGCGCCGGGAGTGGGCGGGGCCGTCGGCGTGCCGGTCGCCGTACCAGTAGCGGCCCCGGCGGCCGCGCCTGCGGGCGGGGCCTGCTGGGCCTTGGCCGCCTTCGTGGCCGAGTCGAGCAGCTTCTTGACCTGGGCGGTGACCTTCGAGGGCGTCGGGCTGGTCACGATCGGGAACGCGTTGTTCCTCGTCGCCGGCTCCGGCTCTCCGGAGACCGAGCCCGTGGCCAGGTCGATGTACCCGCGCTGGTTCATCCGGACCATCCCGAGCTGGGACGCGCTGAGCGCAAGGGCCCCCGTGGCCGAGGACCGGTCGATCTCCTCCTGCAGGTTGCTCGAGGTGTCCGCGAGGCGCGCCGACTCCCGCTGGAGGTCGCCGAGGACGAGCGAGCCCTGCGCCAGGGCCGTGTTGAGCAACAGCAGCGCGATGAGTCCGGCGGTGAGCAGGACGATGCAGATCGTGGCGAACGCGCCGTTGCCCGACTGGGCGATCCGCGTCGGGATGACGCGGAGCGGCACGGGGCCCGGCGTGCGCCGTGGGGCGCGCAGCGGTCGTGCCGCAGCGGTCATCTGGCTCATCGGTCGGTTCCCTTCCTGGAGGTGCGGGCTGAGTGCGGGGACGTGTCGCGCACTCGCTCGGCCACGCGTAGGCGGGCCGAGGCGGCGCGGGGGTTTGTCGTGACCTCGGCGTCGGAGGGCTCCTCCGCGCCGCGAGTCACGAGCGAGAGGTATGCCGCGTGCTCCGGAAGCTCGACGGGCAGTCCTGGCGGCGTGCTGGAGGTCGCGCCGGCGGTGAACGCGCGCTTGGTCACGCGGTCCTCGAGAGAGTGGTAGGACAGCACGGCGATGCGCCCGTGGAGCGCCAGCACGTCGATGGCGGCATCGATGGCGCGACGCCAGACCGCCAGCTCGTCGTTGACCTCGATGCGCAGGGCCTGGAAGGTGCGCTTGGCCGGGTGTCCGCTCTGTCGCTGGGAGGCGGCCGGGATCACCCGGCGCAGCAGCTCCACCAGGCGTGCCGAGGTCGTGAACGGCGCCGACTCGCGTTCGCGCACCACGGCATTCGCGATCTTGCGCGCGTACCTCTCCTCGCCGTACTCCCTGAGGATTCGGGTGAGCTCGTCGGCGGGGTACGTGTTGAGCACGTCGGCGGCGGTGAGGCCCGTCGACTGGTCCATGCGCATGTCGAGCGGAGCGTCGACGCGGTAGGCGAAGCCGCGGTCGGCCTCGTCGAGCTGCAGCGAGCTGACGCCGAGATCGAACAGGATGCCCTCGACAGACTGCAGACCCAGGTCGGCGACGACCTCGTCGATGTCGTCGTAGACAGCGTGCACAGGCCGGAAGCGGTCGCCGAACCGGCTCAGCCGCTCGCCGGCCAGGGTGAGGGCCTCCTGGTCGCGGTCGATGCCCACGACCGTGCACTCCGGGAAGCGCTCGAGGACGCCTTCGGCGTGCCCACCCATCCCGAGCGTGCCATCGACGTGCATCGCTCCCGGACGCTCCAGCGCCGGGGCGAGCAGGTCGAGGATCCGGTCGCGCATGACGGGGACGTGTCGCCCCTGCGCGGGTCCTCGGTCGCTCATCGTGTTGTCCTTCACGCTCGTAATGCTGTGAGTCCTGATGCGTACGTGACGCATGTGACTGGTGTGACTTGTTCGGGGATAGGGGTCTGCCGTGCGGGGTGAAGGTGGAGGGGTTGCCGCCGGTGCTGGACGGTTCGGTCTGGACGGTTCGGTCTGGACGGTTCGGTCTGGACGGTTCGGTCTGGACGGTTCGGTCTGGACGGTTCGGTCTGGACGGTTCGGTCTGGGCTGGTCGGCGGGGCTGGTCGGCGGGGCTGGTCGGCGGGTCTGGGCGCCGCCTGGTCGTCTGGCACCTGGGGGCTGGTCCCCATCCGCTGCGTCGCCCGCGACGGGGGAAGTCGTCTCGGGAGGGAGCGGCGGCTGGAGGCCGGCACCTAGGTACGTCGGGTGCTTCGGGTGGCTCAGGCTGGTCGGCTGTCGGTGGCTCGGGCGGGGTGGCGGTCAGAAGAGGCCAGGGATCACCTCCTCCGCGGTGTCCGCGAAGCTCTGCTCGGTCTGCTCGAGGTAGGTGTTCCAGACCGAGCTGTCCCAGATCTCGAGGCGCGATCCGGCTCCGATGACGGTGACCTCGCGGTCGAGCCCCGCGTACTGTCGCAGGTTCGCCGGGATGGTGAACCGCCCCTGCTTGTCGGGGACCTCGTCTGAGGCACCGGAGAGGAAGACACGCATGTAGTCGCGCGCGGCCTTGCTTGTGGTGGGAGCCTGGCGCATCTGCTCGGCGACGGCGACGAACTCGTCCATGGGATAGAGGAAGAGACACCGCTCCTGGCCACGGGTGACGACGAGTCCTCCCGCGAGCCGGTCGCGGTACTTCGCGGGCAGGAACAGCCTGCCCTTCTCGTCGAGCCGGGGCGTGTGCGTCCCGAGAAACATGGTCCGCCACCTCCCCTTGTCGACCCGCGGGCGTCCCCATTCCCTTCCTTGCCGCCCCACGATACTCCACTTTGCTCCACCGTCAACGATACTTGAGCCCTTGCGACGCCGTCTCCGCCGCGTTTGCGCAGGTCAGAGGAGGTGGGGGGAAGTGGAGGGGTTGCGCACCACCATGGAGCGAACCGGACACACCGGACGGCAACCAGCGCCGTCGCGACCCCGCCGTGGACGAACAACGGGCCCTCCGGCATACGCCGGTGGGGCCTTGAGGAGGCGCCGAACGCCCTGTCGGCCGTTCCAGCTCGCGATCTCACCGAACCGAAACGGTGCGTAGGACGTTGGGGTGGTGGAAAGTGGAACCAGAGCCGTGGGCTGCTGTTGGTCTCCATCCGGTCACGACTGAGTGGTCACTACCGGCACCCGGGGTCCATGGGAGAAGATCACCTGACGGGTCGCGCACCCGCCACGAGCAGGGCTGCGCATTCGACCAGGGGACACGACTAGCGGAGGACAGCGTGACGACGACGGACACCGGGCTCGACACCACGACGGTTGCCGAGGCCGCAGACCTCGCCCTCGTCCATGGCGTGGCGGACCGCCTGATGGAGGCGATGACGAGCGTCATCGAGGGCAAGGCCGACGTGGTGCGAACCACCGTGACGGTGCTCTTCGCGGGGGGCCACCTGCTCATCGAGGACGTGCCGGGCGTCGGCAAGACGATGATGGCCAAGGCGTTGGCCAAGTCGATCGACGCGTCGGTGCGGCGCATCCAGTTCACTCCCGACCTGCTGCCGAGCGACGTGACCGGCGTCAGCATCTTCAACCAGGATGCGCGGCGCTTCGAGTTCCGGCCCGGCGCGATCTTCGCCAACGTCGTCGTCGGCGACGAGATCAACCGCGCCTCGCCCAAGACCCAGTCCGCTCTCCTCGAGTCGATGGAGGAGCGGCAGGTCACGGTCGACGGCACCACCTATCCCCTGCAGGCACCCTTCATCGTGATGGCCACGCAGAACCCCATCGAGATGGAGGGCACGTACCCGCTCCCGGAGGCACAGCGCGACCGGTTCATGGCCCGGATCTCGATGGGGTACCCCGCGCCGCACGCCGAGCTCGACCTGCTCGAGAGCCATGGGGCCGAGTCACCGCTGGAGAAGCTGACCGCCGTCACCGACGCCGACACGATCAACCGGGTCGTGCACGCGGTGACAAGGGTCCACGCGAGCCCGGCGGTGCGGCAGTACATCGTCGACCTGGTCAGCCGGTCCAGGTCGACGACTGCTCTCCGCCTCGGGGCCTCGCCCCGGGCGGCGCTGCATCTGCTGCGGGCCGCGCGGGCCCATGCGGCTCTCGACGGGCGCGACCACGTCATCCCCGATGACGTGCAGGTGCTCGCCTCCCCGGTCCTCGCCCACCGGCTCATGCCGTCGAGCGAGACCCAGCTGGCTCGCCGCACCACCGCCGAGGTCGTGGTCGACCTGCTCCGCCAGGTGCCGGTTCCCCCGGCCGCACGCTGAGCGGACCGAGGCAATGCGCGCGCTGCGCAGCGTCCTCACGACCCGGGGACGCGCGTTCTTCGGCTCCGGGATCGTCCTCGTCCTGGCCGGCATCATCTTCGGGTTCCGCGACCTGACGCGGTTCGGTGTGCTCCTCATCGGGCTGCCGATGGTCTCCGCTGTGCTCGTCCGCACCCGCAAGACGCGGATGCGGATCGAGCGGCACAGCCATCCGGAGCGGATCAGCGTCGGCCAGGACGCCCACGTGACGCTCTCCTTCGAGAACGTCTCGACCAACACGACGCCGATCTTCCTGGCCGAGGAACGGCTCGACTACGTCCTCGGTGACCGACCGCGGTTCGTGGTGGGCCGCATCCCGCCCGGCCGCGTGCGGGCCATCGACTACGGCGTCCGGTCGCACGTGCGAGGGCGACACCGTCTCGGCCCGCTCGGTGTGCAGGTGCAGGACCCGTTCGGGCTGGCGAACCGCCATGCCGTCCTCGAGGGCACCACGGACCTCGTCGTCCTGCCCGCTGTGCACCCGCTCTCCTCGAGCCGCCAGCCCAGCTCGGGTGTCGGGTCCGAGGGTGAGCAGGCCCATCTCATCGCGTTGCACGGCGAGGACGACGTGACGATCCGCGAGTACCGCGACGGCGACGACCTGCGGCGCATCCACTGGCCCGCCACGGCCCGCACCGGCGACCTCATGGTCCGCCAGGAGGACCGTCCCGCCCAGCGGCGTGCCATCGTGCTCATCGACCCACGACCCGCCGCCCACGGCGGCACCGGAGTGTCGAGCTCGTTCGAGTGGTCCGTGACTGCTGCGGCATCGGTGGCCGTGCACCTGTGCGAGTCCGGGTATGCCGTCCACCTGGTGTGCGCGGAGACCGTGGACAGCTCGCGTGTCTCCGACACGATGACCGTCGACGAGATCCTGGACGTGCTCGCCGTGACCGAGATGCGTGAGGACACCGGCCAGGACGAGATCCTGCGGGCGGCCCAGTCCCTCGCCTCGACGGGCGGCTTCGTGCTCGCCATCGTCGGGCCGTACGACCGCGACGTCACGTCCCGGGTGGCCAGCCTGCGCCAGCCCGGCACGACCGGCCTGGCGTTCGTCGTCGACTCCCGATCCTTCGGGACCACCCACGCCGAGGACGCCCTCGCCCACGTCGACGCGCTGCGGCTGGCCGGCTGGCGCGCCGTCGCGGTGGAGCGCGACGAGGACATCAGCCACGCGTGGGCCGTGCTCACCGCCGCGACCGTTGGAGGCAGCCGATGACACGCCGCCGCTGGAGGATCACCCTCCTGGCCGCGCTGGCCACGCTGGCGTCGATCTGGCCGATCACGAGCCTGTTCACGGACTCGGGCTGGCTGTCGCAGGCGATTGCCGTGATCGCGCTCGTGGCCATCATCGGCCTCATCATGCGCGGCGCGACCCGCTCCAAGATCCTCGTCGTGGTCGTTCAGGTGCTCGTCGTCGGGTACCTCATCCTCGCCAAGTTCGCCGGAGACACGTTCTTCTTCGTGGTGCCGACCGGCACCACCGCGGAGCTCGCCAACGCCTTCGGGCTGCAGGCCTTGGAGACCATCCAGCGCTACACAGCCCCTGCTCCGCTCAACGAGGGCGTCACCTTCTGTCTCGTCATCGCGGTCGCGCTCGTCGCCATCGCGGTGGACGCGACGGCGGCCACGTGGCGCTCACCCGCGGCGGCCGGGCTGCCGCTCCTGACGGCATACCTCATCACCGCGGCCAACGGCCAGGAGGCGCTGGCACTGCGCTACTTCATCGTGCCCGTGGCGCTGTGGCTGCTGATGCTGCACACGACAGCGCGGGCATCGTTCGGCCGCTGGGCCACCGCGAGCGCGGCCGAGCACAGCGAGGTCGATGAGGTCGCTCATGACCGGGCTGCCATGCGCTCTTTCTCCGGAACTGCGTTCAAGCTCGGCGCGGTCGGCGTGCTCATCGCCGTGATCGTCCCAGCGGTCGTGCCGCACTTCCCGCCGCGATACCTCACCGAAGGCCTCGGCCGCACCGCCGGCAGCGGCGGCGAGGGGTCCGTCGGCTTCAACGACACACTCGACCTCGCTCGCAGCCTCACCAACGCGGACCAGACCCCTGTGCTGAGCTACACGACGACGGCCTTCACCCGGCCGCCGCTGCGCGTCCTGGCCACGTCGTACTACTCGCGGGGTGAGTGGAAGGTCGTGGGGTCAGCAGGTCCCAAGCCCGAGGCCCCGGCGGCCCTACCGCCGCCGTCGAGCCGGCGCGACTACGTCATCTCCGTCACCGACAACACACTCGCGGCGCCGCACGTCGCGGCACCGTACCCCGTCGTGGCCGTCGCCATGGAGGGCACCGCCTGGTCCATCGACCCGATCACCCGCGACGTGCGGGTCGCCCAGCCCGTGAGCAGCTACCGCATCACCTACTCCGATGTCGCCCCCGCCGCACCGCTGCTGCAGCAGGTCGGAGCCCCGGACTCCCCCGACATCACGCCCGACGACCTCTCCATCCCGGACCGCACCCGCGAGTTCATCCAGCAGTGGTCCGACCGGGTCACCGCAGGCAAGACGAACGAGCTCGACAAGGCGATCGCGATCCAGGACCACCTGCGCGACACGTCGATCTACACCTACTCGCTCGACCTCGGTGAGTCACTGCGTGACGAGAACGGTCGCCTGCTCGACCCGATCGAGAACTTCGCGAAGACCAAGCGCGGCTACTGCGTCCAGTTCGCGACGGCGATGATCATGATGGCGCGCGCGCAGGGCATCCCCGGCCGGATGGCCATCGGCTTCCTACCCGGCGTGCGGTCCGGTGACAAGTACATCGTCAAGGCCAGCGACGCACACGCGTGGCCCGAGCTGTACTTCCAGGGCTACGGCTGGCTCCGGTTCGAGCCGACCCCCGGCGCCCGCTCCGGCACGCCCCCGCCGTATGCCGTCGCAGGTGCCGGCGCCGGCGCGACCGGCGGTGGGCGGTCCGTCGACGAGACCGCGTCCGGCGGCGCGAACAGCCCGCACGTGACCCGCACGACGAAGGAGAGCGACACCGTCGCCCCTGCGCCCAAGAACATCGTCGAGACACTCGGGTCGGTGTTCAGCGTCCGCAACGTCGTCACCGTGCTCGCTGGGCTCATCGGTCTGCTCGCGGCGTTCATCATGCCGCTCACCGCGTGGTTCATCAGGCTCCGTCGCCGACGCGCCGCAGTGACACAACAGGACCTCATCGAGGCCGAGTGGCTCGACCTGACAGCCCACCTGCGCGATCTCGGACTCAGACCTCCCCCGGGATCGACGCTGCGGCAGCTGAGCAACCGCTACGTCCACGACGGCCACCTCGACGAGGCGAACGCCACCGCGATGCAGCGCGTTACAGCGACCCTCGAGAAGGCGCGATACGACCTGCCCGAGCGCACCACACCGCAAGAGGCCATCCGGCTGCACCGCGACATCCGGACGATCAGGCGACAGGTCGGGCGCACCCGCGCGTGGCAGATCCGGCTGCGGTCCTTCCTGTGGCCCGAGGCCGGTGTGACGGTGTGGCGCGACCTGCCGGACCGGTTCCGCCGCAGGGGGTAGGCCAACGAGCGTGGTGGTCGGGCCGGTCGCGTCGGCCCGCGGGTTGGGCGGGTCAGCCGCGGCTCCAGGTGGCTGACCAGCGCTGACCGAGCAGGTATGCCGCGAGGCCGGCCGACATCGAGATGGTCGAGTGAGCATGCGGTCTCAACTGTGCCCACCGTCGAGTGGGCGCTCCGTCCCACGAGGCCCAGGGGAAAGCCCACCTTCCGCTGGAACGGGTGGGACGGAGCGCCCACTCGACCAACACTGGAGCCGGACACCCGCCGTGGCACGCGCATGCGGCGACCGCCCGCGAGCTCGCGGGCTGGTGCTGGTCGCTGGCCACCGTGCCCGAGCAACCGGGCTCACGGTCCTTGACCGGGATCAGAAGTGCCGCCACGACAAGGAGCCGTGGCGGCACTTCACCCTGCCACCTGACAGGAACGACCTACAGATCAGTCGAGGTAGTCGCGCAGCACCTGTGAGCGGCTCGGGTGACGCAGCTTGCTCATCGTCTTGGACTCGATCTGGCGGATCCGCTCACGCGTGACGCCGTAGACCTTGCCGATCTCGTCGAGCGTCTTCGGCTGGCCGTCGGTCAGGCCGAACCGCATCGAGACCACTCCGGCCTCACGCTCGGACAGCGTGTCGAGCACCGAGTGCAGCTGCTCCTGGAGCAGCGTGAAGCTCACGGCGTCGGCCGGCACGACCGCCTCGGAGTCCTCGATGAGGTCGCCGAACTCGCTGTCGCCGTCCTCGCCGAGCGGCGTGTGCAGGGAGATCGGCTCGCGGCCGTACTTCTGCACCTCGATGACCTTCTCCGGCGTCATGTCGAGCTCCTTGGCGAGCTCCTCCGGAGTGGGCTCCCGACCGAGGTCCTGGAGCATCTGCCGCTGGACCCGGGCCAGCTTGTTGATGACCTCGACCATGTGGACAGGGATGCGGATCGTACGCGCCTGGTCGGCCATGGCGCGCGTGATCGCCTGCCGGATCCACCACGTCGCGTAGGTCGAGAACTTGTAGCCCTTGGTGTAGTCGAACTTCTCGACCGCGCGGATCAGGCCGAGGTTGCCCTCCTGGATGAGGTCGAGGAAGAGCATGCCGCGGCCGGTGTAGCGCTTCGCGAGCGACACGACGAGGCGCAGGTTGGCCTCGAGCAGGTGGTTCTTCGCCTTCTTGCCGTCCTGGGCGATCCACCACAGCTCGCGCTTGAGCTTCATGTCGAACTTCTCGCCGGAGTTGAGCTTCTCCTCCGCGAACAGCCCGGCCTCGATGCGCTTCGCGAGCTCGACCTCCTGCTCGGCGTTGAGCAGGGCCACCTTGCCGATCTGCTTGAGGTAGTCCTTGACCGGGTCGGCGGTCGCGCCGGCGGTGACCACCTGCTGGGCGGGAGCGTCGTCCTCGTCGTCGTCGCGGATGACGAAGCCGGACTCCTCGGACTCCTCCGCCGCAGGGGCGCTCGCCGCCGGCCGGTCCTCGTCGTCGCCTTCCTCGCGGTCCTCGGCCTCGGCCTCGGACTCCTCGGCCTCTTCGGCCTCGTCGGTGACCTCGACGTCCTCGAGCTCACCGTCCGGCGCGTCGTCAGGCTCGGCGTCGCCGGCCTCGAGCTCGTCCTCGGCGTCGCCCGTGGCGTCAGCCGCATCGGTGGTCTTGGCGGCGGCCTTGGTCGCAGCCTTCTTCACCGCGGTCTTCCTGACCGCGGGCTTCGCGGCCGCTTTGGCGACACCGGCGTTCGTCGCGGCCTTCTTGGCGGCAGGCGTTGCCTTCGCCGCCGACTTGGTCGCAGTCTTCGTGACCTCGGCCTCGTCAGCCGCGGCCGCGCTCTTGGTCGCCGGAGCGGCCGTCGCCTTCGCCGTGGTCTTCTTGGCTGCGGCCTTCGTGGGTGCGGTCGTCCGGCTGGTCGCGGTCTTCGTAGCCGCGGCCGTGGTGCTGCGTGCGGTGGCCACTGTGCCTCCCTTGGTCCCCGTGCGGGTCTTCTTCGTGCTGGAGTGCGGCGCGTCGACGACGATCTCGATGTCGTGTGCCTCGAGCGTCGTCAGTACCGGCTTCATCTGCTTCAGGTCGAGGTCGGCCTCGGCCTGGGCGCGCGCGATCTCCGTGCCGGTGATGGTCCCGTTGTTGGTTCCCTTGACCAGGAGCTGCATGATCGCCTCGTGCTGGAACACCTTCGGCAGGGTCTTGGGAGCTCCAGCGGTTGTTGCTTTCGGCACGGATGCAGTCGCCTTTCGTCGCGGGTCTCGTCAGATGATCGCTCCGACTCCGGGCATGCATCATCACAACGAACGAGAATGGGGGTTCGTGCCGGGGGAGCTTGGCCAGTCGGAGTCGATCCCTGAGTCGATCTCTCGGTCGCGCCTCGTGCATTCCGGTACTCCGACATTATAAAACGCTGTTCGGCATCCGAGCGAACGCACGACGCATCCGCGCGCCCACACGTGGGGACGATCGACCGCAACACCGGCTGGACGATGGTTCTCGACCAGCGGATCCCGGGGCGCCGTGCTCGATCTTGGCGCTGGGTTGGCCTCGTCGGGAATGGGCTCAGAGCGCCTTGACGGCGAGGACGGGACAGCTCGCGTCGAGCAGGATGCGCTGGGCGTTGGAGCCGAGGATGAGCTTGCCGACCGGGCTACGGCGGCGCAGGCCGATGACGATGAAGTCGGCGTTCTCCTCCTCAGCGACGCTGATGAGGTCCTCGGCGGGGTCGTTGCCGCGAACGAGGTGGCGCACCTCGTGCTGCAGCCCCTGCTCCTCGAGCATCGACTGGACGCGTGAGAGCTCGCCCTCGAACATGCTGGCCTCGTCCGCGTCGAAGTCCTTGCCGCCCCGGTGGGAGCTGATGACGACAAGCTTCGTACCTCGAAGGACGCACTCCTCGGCCGCTCGCTTGAGCGCCGCGCGACCTTCCTTGGTTGCGACATAACCAACGACGATGGCCACTTCCCCGGACCTCCTTGGGACGGAAACAACCAGTGCTCGAACCGTACCCGAAATCGGGGTCCGCGGCGCGCGGCGCGGCGGTGCCCGCGAGGTGACCGTGACCAGCCCGCGAGCGACCGCCGAACCGGCGGCTCGGGCGACCGCTTCATCGGCCGAACAGCCGGCGGCTCCGCCTGCTGGTCAGTGAGCCGACCGGGACAGGGCCTCGGCGATGATCCTGCCGACCTGCTCCTCCTCGATGAGGAAGCCGTCGTGTCCGAAGTCGGACCGGATGTGTCGCCGGAAAGACCGGGGCAGGGCCACGTGGAGCTCGTCCGAGAGCCGCGGCGGGTAGAGGCGGTCGGTGTCGACCGAGACCACCGTGCAGTCGGCCGTGACCCTCGCCAGCGCGGCCGCGACCCCGCCGCGGTCGCGACCCACGTCGTGGGAGTTCATCGCCTCGGTGAGCACGAGGTAGGAGTTGGCGTCGAACCGTCGCGCAAGCTTGCCGGCGTGGTGGTCGAGGTAGGACTCCACCGCGAAGCGGCCCCGGTCGCCCGCGCGCAGCGGGTCCTCCCCGAGCTGTGCCTCACGGCCGAAACGCGCGCTCAGCTCGGTCTCCGTGCGATAGGTGATGTGTGCGATCCGGCGCGCGAGACCAAGCCCGGCCTCCGGACGCCGCGGCGAGTCGTAGTAGTCGCCATCGACGAAGTGCGGGTCGTTGCGGATCGCGAGGAGCTGCGGCTGGCACCACGCGATCTGGTCGGCCGTGGCGTATGCCGTCGAGGCGAGCACGATGCACCGCTCGACGACGTCGGGGTAGGTCACCGCCCACTCGATGGCGCGCATCCCGCCCATCGAGCCGCCGACGACGGCCGCGAGTCTGCGCACGCCGAGCGTCTCGAGCAGGGCGCGCTCGGCGCCGACCTGGTCGCGAACAGTGACGTAGGGGAAACGACTGCCCCACGAGCGGCCGTCGGTGGATGTGCTGGACGGACCAGTCGTGCCCTGGCAGCCGCCGAGGACGTTCGCCGCCACGACGAACCACTGAGCGGGGTCGACGGGCCTCCCGGGACCGATGAGGCTGTTCCACCAGCCCGGTGAGAGATGGCCATCACCCGCCTCGCCCACGACGTGACTGTCTCCGGTCAGGGCATGCTCGACAAGGATGACGTTGTCGGCCGCCTTGTTGAGCGTGCCCCAGGTCTCGTAGGCGATCCGGACCTCGGGGATCACTCCCCCGCGCTCCAGCTCGACGGGACCGATGTCGACGAACTGCCGGTTTCCGGCCGGGTCACCCTCGCGCCAGGCCCCGTCGAGCCTCGCGGCGGGACCCACTGTTGCCGATGCGGCCGCCGGCACCACAGCTGGGGTCGCCGACACAGGTGCCGCCGCCCCGGTTGTGCCAGGGCCGCCCGCAGAAGCGACCTGACGCGCGGGACGCCGCGTACGCACCGGCTGCCGGTCGGTGACTGTCATGGCGGATTGCTCCTAGGTGCTCGCGCTTGCACACACCCGGGACGGGCATGGCCAGGTCCTCACCCGGGGCACCCCACCGCGAAGGAGGGTTGCCGACCAGCGAGCCGGGGCTTGTCACTGGTGCTCATGACCTTGGACCACCATACGCGAGCGTCCGCCTGCCGTTTACCTCGCGGTCCACGACCTGGACTCGAAGCCACCGAGTCGGCCAACGCACGCGATACGTGCGGAGCGCATCCTCGCGCGGCTCCGGGGGGCCGTGGGCCATGCTTCCGAGCGAGTCACGACGACTCGACGGCCGTCCGGGCCCGCAAGCCACAGATCAGGGCCTCGCGGATGAGCAGGCTGAGGGCGTGGTCCGGCTCGGCCTCGAGGGCCCGATCCGCCGCGATCCCGGCGCGCGCTCCGTCCCCTCCCCACCATGAATATGAGGCGACCAGGGCAAGCAGCGGCGCCGCGTGTGGCGCCGGGGTCAGGCGACAGGCCGCTTCGAGCCGTGCCTGGATCGTCTGAGCGGCGGCGGCCGCACCCCAGTCATCCCAGCCGAGGTCACTCCCCGTGCTGGATGCCGCCGGGCGTACCGACACTCGCTCCTGGCCGGCGGCCCCGGACGACGCCCGGCGCAGTCGCCGGCCCCGCTTGCGCTTGCCACGCCGTGGGCGGCGCACCCTGCCGGCTCCGGCGGACGGCTCATGGCCGTGGACGGAAGCACGCGAGCGACCCGGCCCGGGCTGCGCCCCCTCGGGCAGGGCGACGCCGGGGTCGACCGGGACCGTGGGCTGCGAGGCGGCATCGAAAAGGAGCGCAAGAGACTGTGCCGGGTCTGTCGGCCACGAGTCGAGCAGCGCCGGGTCACATCTGAGCCACGCAAGGATCAGCCCGCGCACCAAGGGGTCGCGCAGGGGTCCGACGATCGCTGGGAGCCGGTCCTCGAGGGCGGCGCCCTCGAGGTCGCCTCGCAGCAGCCCTGCCCACGCCTCCAGCGTCTCCTTCACGAGTCGCTCGCGGGCAGCGAGACGCTCGGCATCGTCCGAGGAGTCTTCGCTCATATCGTCGCCGCAGCCGTCGTCCCAGGCGTCCCCGCCGTCGCCCCAGCCGTCGTCCCAGGCCTCCCAACCGTCAACGGACCAGTCGTCCCAACCGTCGTCCCAACCGTCAACGGGGCCGTCGTCCCAGCCGTCGCCCAGGCCGACATCCCCGCCACCGTCTAGCTCGCTCCAGACCGCTCCGGAGCCGTCTGGGAGACCGTGCCGGTCGCCCGGACCGCCCGCCTCGACATACCGCTGCTGCCATTGCTCGATCGCGGACGAGATCGGCTCGTGCCGGGCATCGGACCGGGCCAGCGGGCCGAAGACCTGCCACAGGTCGTCGCGACCGCGGAGCGGGGCGTGCCCCAACGCGACGAAGGAGGCGACCGCGGGCACATCGCTCGGATCAGGCACGGGGTGCCCCTCCTCCGGGCAGCAGCCCCTGAGTAGGTCGAACCAGCGGCCATCCCGCACGACGACCCGCTCGCGGACGATGACGCGGTCCGCCTCGATGGCATCACTGAGCGCATCGACCAGTGGGCCGGCTTCACCGGCCTCGTCCTCGAACCCGACAAGGGCCACGGCGGACGGCTTCTCGCGCAGGAGCACGGCCACCGCCTCGGTCACGGCCTCCCGCAGGCTGCCCCCTCGAGGATCGTCGCGAGGCAGGTCCAGCCGAGCGACCAGCCCGATCCGCTTGCCGTGGAAGCAGCTGACCACGACGCTCCGTGACGGGTGGAACCCCAGCTGGAAAGGGATGACGGTCAACAGGTCGGCAGCACCCGACAACGAGATCTTCGGCATTCCCCGAGCCTGGCGGCTCGGTCGGCACCGCGCCGCCCCTCGGACGACGCCTGTGGACGGAGCAGCGCGTGCGCGAGGGGGTGTGGAAAGTCAGCGCTCGAGGCGCTTGCGCACCGACTCCATGACGTAGTCCGTGGCGGCTCCGCGCATGCCTTCGGGCATGCGCGTGCGCGCGGAGCGACCGCCGCTGGCACCGGCGCCAGCCGTGGCACCGGTCGTGCCCGACGAACCACGCCCTGCCCCTGCATCCGTGCGTCCGGCCCCCGGACGAGCACCTCGAGCCCCAGCGGAGCCACGGGTGCCCGCACCTTCCGCGCCTCCGGGCGTCGCCGCCCCGGTGAAGTCTCGGTCTCGCCGCGGGACGGCCGGGCCTGTCGCGGCGCCGGGGACCGTGGCCGAGGATGCCTCTGACCCCGAGGGCGATGCGTAGCGCGACCAGGCCGCGAGCCCGCGTCGGGTCGAGACGCTGGGGCGATGCAGGCCTTGGCCGATCTCCCAGGCGATGAAGCGGTCGGTCTCCTCGAAGAACACCTTGATCGCCCACGTGATCACGACGGCGTCGTCGGCCGCGCCGAGAACCGGCAGCAGCGCCTCGGGTATCAGGTCGACCGGCGACACCACGTAGGCCACGGCCCCGGCGACGAGGCCGAGCTTGCCGAGGGTCACTCCGGCATACCTGCGCTCGACCGTCGCTCGCACGAGGCGGGGCACGGCCTGCGCGCGCTCGGTGAGCGATGGCGAGCCCGGGCGCGTCGACGCGCGCACGACGGAGGCGACGGTCGCTGCCAGCTTGATTCGCGAGGCGGTCTTCATGCCCGACCCAACGACCGACGGTGCGAGCGGATTCCCATGAGCCCAGACCTCATGCGTGCCCGAACGGGACGACGGGCGGGAACTCCTTGGCGGCTTGTCGCCCGATCCGGTTGAGCAGGTAGACGTCGATCGTCGCGCCGACGACTCCGCCGATGACCGGCAGGAGGCGGCCGAGGCGGGCGAAGGTGCTCTGGCTGATCCGGCCGAGGAGCCGGAACCCGATGGCCTTGTTGAGGACCATCAGCGCGGGAGCGGGCAAACGGTCGGTGGCGAGCGCCGAGAGCCTGCCGGTGCCTGCCTGCAGCCCCGCCCTCTTGAGCAGGTCGTTGCGGTCCGCCCCGACCAGCGTGAGCAGGATCGCCGAGCGGATCTCGGGCTGGTCGATGTCGTAGCCGCGGACCTTCGCGGTCGCCGCGGTCAAGCGCGTGGCCACGAGATAGAACTCGAGCACGTTGGCGGGCAAGGAGATCGGCATCGTGAAGAAGCCACCCAGCCCGGTGACGAAGCCGCCCACCGCGCCGATCTGGCGGTGGTCGTGCCGGATGATCTTGAGCGCCTGCTCCGTGTCGCCACGCGCATGCTTGAGGGCCGTCGCTGCGACCTGGTGGGCCGAGTCGAACGGTCCCTTGCCGTCGATCCCGACGTCGGCCAGCCGCTCGACGAGGCGGGTGGCAGCAGCGGTCAGGCCTCCTTGGGACGAGCCCTTCGCACGAACCTGCGCGGTCTCCTCAGCCAGCTTGCGGGCCTCCTCGGCTGCGGCATCCGATGCCTTGACCGCCGCGTTGCTGTCCCCGAACATGCCCACCGGCTCCACCCCTTGCACGAAGTCGCGTCATCGGGCCGACGAACGGCCACCACGTCACCGTATGCCGGATGCCCGGCCCGTGGCAGCCGAAGCCATCGACGATGTCGGCCAATCTCTCCGGCACCCCGCTCCATGACGCTGCCACCCTCCCGCAGCACACCGTCGGTCCGCTCTCGTAGGGTCGGCGCATGGGCGAAAGGATCCTCGGCGCCGGCCTCGATGACCTCCGGCGCGATCGAACGTCGGTGAAATGGCGGCGCTACGGCCCCGACGTGATCCCGCTGTGGATCGCCGAGATGGACTCCGCGCCCTGCCCTGCGGTCGTCGAGGCGGTGTCCGCGGCCGTGCGCAGGGGCGACACGGGCTACGCCATGACCGACGCGTATGCCGCTGCGCTGGCATCATTCGCGGAGGCGGAGTGGGGCTGGAGCTTCGACCCGACGGCGACGACGCGCGTCGCCGACGTGCTGACCGGCATCACCCACCTGCTTGGTCTGTACACCGACGTCGGCGGGCCCGTGATCGTCAGTCCGCCGGTGTACAACGCCTTCTACGAGGTGGTCGAGGCAGCTGGGCGGCGAATCGTGGAGGCGCCGCTTGACGGGGCAGGCCGACTCGACATCGACTGTCTCGCAAGGACTTTCGCCGACCTGACCGCTCGGGCCGAGCGCGCGGCATACCTGCTGTCCAACCCGCACAACCCGCTCGGCACCGTGCACTCCCCCGACGAGCTTCGGGCCTTGGCGGAGCTCGCCGACGAGCACTCGGTGCAGGTCATCTCCGACGAGATCCACGGGGCGCTCGTCTTCTCGACGAGCACGTTCACGCCCTACCTCACCGTCCCGGGCACGGAGCGCGGCGTCACGGTGACCTCCGCGTCGAAAGCATGGAACCTTGCCGGCCTCAAGGCTGCCGTGCTCGTGCCCGGCGAGCGCGCTGTCGACGACCTGCGCCGGCTGCACATGTTCGTCACGTTCGGGGCCAGCCATATCGGCGTCATCGCCCAGACCGCCGCATACTCCGACGGCCGCGACTGGGTGCACCGGCTGGTCGCGGAGCTCGACGCCAACCGCCGCCTCATCGGCGAGCTCGTGGACGCCGAGCTGCCCGGAGCCGAGCTGACGATGCCCGAGGCGACCTATCTCGCGTGGCTCGACCTCAGACCGCTCGGACTGGGCGACCACCCGGGCACGGAGCTCGTGGCACGTGCCGGGGTGGCCCTCTCCGACGGACCGATGTATGGCTCGGGCGGCGCCGGGCACGCCCGGCTCAACTATGCGACCTCACCCGAGATCCTTCGCGAGGCTGTGACGCGGATCGCGAGATCCCTTGGGTGACAAGGCGTCTGGACCGCCGCTCGTCGCGCTGGTCGCCGGGCCGGACGAGGTCTGTGCCCTGGGCGCGGGTGTCGAGCAGACGGCCCCGCGCGAGAGACTTGCCCAGCTCGTCACCGATCTCGACCGGCGCGTCTCGCCACGCTGGGTCGTCTGGGCCGCGGGATCGACCCTGCGCGAGGTCGTGCGCGCAGGCGTCGATGTCTCCCGGTCATGGGACCTCGCCGAGGCGCACCGGATCATCCACGGCGGCTGGTGGGCCACGCCCGGGCACGTGGTTGCAGGGTGCCGAGGACTCCCCGAGGCGGACGTGCCGACGCCCCGGGCCCACCGGCTGAGCGGCTTCGACGGCGACCTCTTCGACGTCGCGGAGCGCGACGACACCTCGTTGGACACGCCCGAGGGTCACCTGCGACCTGACGCTGCAGCATGGGCAACGGACGCCACCCGCCTCCGCGTGCTCGCGCAGCTCGCATTGGAATGTCAAGCGGCACAGGCTAGCTCGCTGGCGTCGATCGGAGAGATCGATGCCGTGCGAGCGCAGCGCACAGTCTGGTCCGAGTCCGCGGCCGCGGTGCTCTGTCTCGAGCTGGAACGGGACGGCCTCCCTGTCGACCGCGCTACGGCGGAGGACTTCATCGCGCTCTCCGCGGGCCCGCGTCCGGTCGATGACACCGACGCAGCCCGCATCCGGGCGGCGCGTGACCGCGACGTGCTGCGCCACGCCCCCGGCCGCGAGCGGACCGACCTGCGCAACCCCGGCCAGGTGCGCGAGCTGCTTCAGTCCGTGGGTGTCGAGGTTCCCAATACCAGGGCTTTCGTGCTGGAGCCGTACCGGCAGACTCATCCTCTCGTCGACGCCCTGCTCCGCTGGCGCAAGGACGAGCGGATCGCCACGACCTACGGCTACCGGTGGCTGGACGAGTGCGTAGGCAGCGACGACCGGCTGCGAGGAGAGTGGACCGCCTGCGACGGCGCCGCCGGCCGGATGACCGCGGGGAACGGCTTGCACAACCTGCCCGCACCGCTTCGGGCCGCCGTGTGCGCCGCCCCGGGTCACGTCTTCGTCCGGGCGGATCTCGGGCAGATCGAGCCGCGCGTGCTCGCGGTGGTCAGTGCCGACCGGGCGTTCGCCGAGGCCACCCGCAGCGACGACCTCTATGCGCCGGTTGCGGCCAAGCTCGGAGCAGACCGACCCACCGCGAAGGTTGCGGTCCTTGCCGCGATGTACGGCCAGCGCTCGGGTCCCGCTGGTGAAGCTCTGAAGGACCTCGAGCGCGCGTACCCCGTCGCGATGGGACTGCTCGACCGCGCCTATGCCGACGGCGTGGCGCGCCGCCCGGTCCGCACCTACGGCGGCCGGCTCATCCGGTTCGGATCCGCACCGTCGCAGCCGAGCGGCCCGGAGGCTCTGACCAGCCCGATGGCGCAGGACAGCTCACCCGACACGCTTCGGGACGGCATACGCGCGGCCACGTCGGAGTGGTCGGGCGCCGAGGGGGCACGGGGCCGCTATGCACGCAACGCGATCATCCAGGGGTCCGCGGCCGAGCTGTTCAAGGCTTGGGCGGCCACCGTCCGCCACGCGGTCCGGCCGCTCGGCGGGCAGATCGTGCTGTGTCTGCACGACGAGCTGCTGGTGCACGTGCCCGAGACTCAGGCGGGTGCGGCGGTGGCGGCGGTGGAGCGGTCACTCACGAGTGCGTCCCGCACCTGGGCCGGCACGGACCAGGTGCGGTTCGTCGCCGACACGTCGGTCGTGCGACGGTGGAGCGACGCCAAGGCGTGACGGCCGAGGCATCTCCGGCACGGCGATCTGAGGCGACGCTTCGCGTCGTCCTCACGGGGCCGCGATCAGGCCTGGGGACCGCTCGCGGGGTCGCCGCCGGACGTGGGGCCGTCGGAGTCGGTGCCGTCCACACCGTCGGGACCGTCCGACCCGTCCCCGGAGGATCGGTCCGAGCCACCACGGTCGTCCTCGGTGACGTCCTTGAGAAAGGCCTCGAACTCCGCCCCGATCTCGTCGGCGGTCGGCAGGTCCGTGAGGTCCGTGGCGAGCAGGCTGGGCTGCCGGCGGCCCTCGAGGAAGGTGTCGTACTGCTGCTCGAGCGCCCTGACCACGGCCGTGATCTCGTCGGACTCCTCCATCTGGCGGGTGATCTCGGCCCGGTTGAGCCCGGCTGTCGCGGCGAGCTCTCGCAGGTCGAGGTCGAGCCCGGTCGCTGTGCGCACGCGCTCCAGCCCCAGCAGGGCAGCGTCGGCGTACTCGCTCTGGCCGAGGTAGTGCGGCACATGCACGGCAAAGCCGATCGCGTCATGCCCCGACTCGCCGAGCCGGAGCTCGAGCAGGGACGAGAAGCTCGCCGGCACCTGGACCTGCCCGAAGGCCGGCTCGTTGACCGTGAGCAGCCGCGGATTGGTGCCGTGAGCCGTGACCCCGAGCGGGCGCGTGTGTGGCACGGCCATGGGGATGCCGTGGACGCTGACGGTCAGGCTGACGCCGAACCCCTTGATGAGCGCGGTGACCGCCTCGACCATCCGGGCCCACTGGTAGTCCGGCTCGGGGCCGACAAGAAGCAGGAAGGGCACGCCTTCTCGGTCGACGACTCGGTGCAGCAGCAGGCTGGGGTCGTCGTAGCTGGCCCAGTGGTCGCGGTCGAACACCATGATCGGGCGCCGCCCGCGGTAGTCGAGGAGCTGGTCGACGTCGAACGACGCGATGACCCGCGACTCGTGCGCCTCGAGCATCTGCTCGGCCATGAGCCGCTGCGTGTGGCCGGCGTCGATGAATCCGCCAAGGGCGACCACGAGCACCGAGGCCTGCATCTCCTGCAGCATGCTCGGTGAGGTGTCGCTCTCGAACTGGAAGAGCTCGGTCGGGTCCTGCACGGTATGGCCTTTCGTCTCTCGCGGTTGAGATGGTCAACGCCCGGCAGCACCCCATGATTCCCTGCCGGCCGCCGAGGAGCCTGTGCCGCGCGGTCAGCGCGCGATGCGCGCGATCGCCTTGAGGATGCGCTGTGGGGAGACGGAGTATGCCGTCCCGATCGACTGCGCGAACAGCGAGACCCGAAGCTCCTCGATCATCCAGCCGATCTCCACGACCTCTGCGGAACCACGCTGTGCCGGCCGGAGCGACTCGAGCAGGTCTGCGTAGCGTCCCTCGACGAGATCCACCTGCTCGAGGGCCTGGGTGTCTCGCGCCAGGTTCTCCGGCGCCCTGTCGAGACGGTGCATGATCGCGCGGATGTAGCGGTCGAGGTCGGGCAGCCTCGTGAACCCGGTGTCGGCGACGAACCCGGGCCGCACCAGCTCACGCAGCTGCGCCCGCACATCGGCCAGCATCGGCCGGATCGCCTGGCTCGCCGACCGGTCGAGCTCGGCGAGCCGGTTGGTCAGGGTGAGGTGCTTGGCGAGGATCGGCTCGACGAGGCCGACCACCTGCACGACCTTGGCGGTGGTGTGGGTGCGAACGGCCGACAGGGTCCACTCGAAGTCCTCGCGCGCCCGGATCGTGTGGTCGAGGCGCCCGGCGACGGCATCATCGCTGATGGCGTCGACCGCGGCCGCGAGGCAGTCGTCCAGGAGTGCCGGCACACTGCCGTGCGGGTTGTGGCCGAGCGCGAGCTTCTGGGTGTTCGTGAGCCGGGCGAGGATCTGGCGCCACGGTGGGGTGATACCGAGCAGCAGCAGTCGGCGAACGCCGAGCCGATGCTCGGCCTCCGCCTCCGGGCGGGTCGGGAGCACCCGCAGGTCGACAGCCGAGCCGGTGTCGACGAGCGCGGGGAAGCCGTGCACGCCCGACGCGCTCTCGAAGGTCTCGGCCACACCTTCGTCCGGGAACGAGGTGAGTCCCGTGCGCTCGATGTCCGAGCCGGCCCGCCGCACCTGCCGGCGTAGCTGCGGGGTCGCCCGGTCACGGACCTCCTCGAGGTCCTTGCCGGCCGCCACCGGCCGGCCGTCCGGCCCGTCGACGCTGAAGGTCACGGTGAGGTGGCTCGGCACCCGAGCCCAGTCGAAGTCGTCTGCGGCCACAGCGACCCCCGCCCTTCGGCGCAGCGCGATGGCCAGGGCGGGCAGCAGCGGGCCTGACCCGGGGTCGAGGTCCGGCAGGACCGCCCGCGCATGGTCTGGCGCCGGCACGATGTTGCGTCGGATCCCCTTGGGCAGGGACCGGATCAACGCGGTCACGAGCTCCTCACGAAAGCCGGGCACCTGCCAGTCGAAGCCGTCGGACGTGACCTGGTTGAGCCGGTCCACCGGGATGTGCACCGTGACGCCGTCGAGCTCGGCACCTGGCTCGAACTGGTACGTCACGGGCAGCACGTTCTCGCCCTGCGTCCAGGTCGTCGGGTGGTCCGCGTCGGCGATGCTGCCTGCGGTGTCCCGCAGCAGCAGCTCCTCGGTGAACGTGAGCAGGTCAGGCTGCTCCCGCCGTGCCTTCTTCCACCAGGTGTCGAAGTGACGCCCCGAGACGACCTCGGCCGGGACCCGCTTGTCGTAGAACGCGACCAGTGCGCTGTCGTCGACGACGATGTCGCGACGCCTGGTCCGCGCCTCGAGCTCGCCGAGCCGCTCGACCAGCGCGGCGTTGTCGCGCAGGAACCGGTGCTCGGTGTGCCAGTCGCCCTCCACGAGCGCGTTCCGGATGAACAGGTCCCGGGCCAGCTCCGCGTCGACCCGACCCAGACCCACGACGCGTCCGACGACGAGCGGGACGCCATAGAGGGTCACCCGTTCGGTTGCCACGGCCGAGCCCCGTCGCGCCGACCAGCGGGGTTCGCTGTACTGCCGCTTGACCAGGTGCGCGCCGAGCTGCTCGGCCCACTCCGGCTCGATGCGGGCGTTGACCCGGGCCCACAGGCGCGTCGTCTCCACGAGCTCCTCGGCCATGACGAACTGCGGCTGCTTGCGGAACAGCGCCGACCCGGGACTGATGCCGAAACGGGCACCTCGCGCGCCGGCATACTCACGCTTCTGCTCGTCTCGCACCCCCACGTGCGACAGCAGACCGGACAAGAGCGACTGGTGTATGGCGTCGGTGTCAGGCTCGCCGTGCACGCTCCCCCGGGTCACGTCGAGGCCCGCCTGCTTGGCGGCCTGCTTGACCTGCGTGTGAAGGTCCTGCCACTCCCGCACCCGGAGGTAGTGGAGGAACTCGGCCTTGCACATCCGGCGGAATGCGCTGGAGCTCAGGGCCTTCTGTTGTTCGCGGAGGTACGACCACAGGTTGAGCCACGAGACGAAGTCGCTCGTCTCGTCGGCGAACCGCTTGTGGGCGGCGTTGGCCAGCTCCTGCTTCTCCAGGGGACGCTCGCGTGGGTCCTGGATCGACAGTGCCGCGACGATGACGAGCACCTCGCGCAGCACGCCCCGCTTGTCGGCCTCGAGGACCATGCGGGCGTGTCGCGGGTCGATCGGCAGCGACGCGATCGTGCGGCCGTATGCCGTCAGGCGGCGTCCCCGACGTCGCCGACCCCGCCCGCCGGGCCCGCTCGCGTCTGCGGAGGCCTCCTCGGCGTCGGGCGCGAAGGCCTGGAGCTCCTCGAGGAGGCGGACCCCGTCGGTGATCTGGCGTGAGTCCGGCGCGTCGACGAACGGGAAGCGCGCGATGTCGCCGAGCCCGAGGGAGGTCATCTGGAGGATGACCGAGGCGAGGTTGGTCCGCAGGACCTCGGGGTCGGTGAACTCTGGCCGACTGTCGTAGTCGAGCTCGCTGTACAGCCTGATCGCGACACCCTCGGACACGCGGCCGCAGCGGCCCGAACGCTGGTTCGCGCTCGCCTGGCTGACCGGTTCGATGGGCAGCCGCTGCACTTTGGTGCGCTGGCTGTAGCGCGAGATCCGTGCCGTCCCGGTGTCGATGACGTACCGGATCCCGGGGACGGTCAGCGAGGTCTCGGCCACGTTCGTGGCCAGGATGATCCGGCGTCCCGTGTGGGCCTGGAAGACCCGGTGCTGCTCCGCCGCGGAGAGGCGCGCGAAGAGGGGCACGACCTCGGTGATCGGCAGCTTCATCCCGTTCAGCGCGTCAGCCGCGTCGCGGATCTCGCGCTCTCCCGAGAGGAACACGAGGATGTCGGACGACGAGCCCGTGTGTCGCTCGGTCCACAGCTCCTCGACGGCTTCGCAGATGCCGGTGATCATGTCCTTCTCGTCGTCCTGCGGACGATCCGGGTCGACCAGGGGGCGGTAGCGGATCTCGACCGGGTAGGTGCGGCCCGAGACCTCGACGATCGGAGCCGGCTCCCCCGTCCTGGGGTCGGCGAAGTGGGCCGCGAACTTCTCGGGGTCGATCGTGGCCGATGTGATGACGACCTTGAGGTCGGGTCGGCGAGGGAGCAGCTGCTTGAGATAGCCGAGGATGAAGTCGATGTTGAGGCTCCGCTCGTGGGCCTCGTCGATGATGATCGTGTCGTAGCGGCGCAGGTCGCGGTCGCGCTGCAGCTCCGCCAGGAGGATGCCGTCGGTCATCACCTTGACGAGCGTGTCGCGGCTCGACTGGTCGGTGAAGCGCACCTGGTACCCGACGGCGCTGCCCAGCTCGACCCCGAGCTCCTCCGCGAGCCGCTCGGCGACGGCTCGGGCAGCGATCCGCCGCGGCTGGGTGTGCCCGATCGTGCCGTCGAGCCCCCGACCGAGCTCGAGGCAGATCTTGGGGATCTGGGTCGTCTTGCCCGACCCGGTCTCGCCGGCGATGACGACCACCTGGTGCTCCCGGATCGCGGCAGCGATGTCGTCGCGGCGGTCGACAACCGGCAGATGCTCGGGGTAGGTGATCTCGGGAACCGTGGCGGCCCGAGTGGTACGGCGTGCTTCACGCTGCTCGGGGGTGAGCGGCATACGTCCCGACCGGCCCGTCTGTGTGGCCTGCCGCGGGCCCTGCGCGCCGTTCCCGCCGGGCCGGCGGCGGCCACCGCGCCTGCGAGGCTGCCGCGACGTCGGGGTCGCGGTGGGGGGCTCGTCGGGCATGCCCGTCAGGATAGGCGTGCCCTGCATCGCCGACCGAACCGATATTCGCCGTCGGGCGGTCTGGCGCCTGGAGCTCAGATGTCGGCAGAGTCGGCGGACGCCCGGGCAGCCTTGCGCCGTTTGTTGATCGCGATCCGCAACGCCATGGCCCGCGCGAACGCGAAGTGCCAGAAGCGGCTGATGACCAGCTCGCGCTCGCCGACCATCTCGACGACGTCGGCACCCGCACCGAGCTTGAACAGCAGCAACCCGGTGAGCGGGCTCGTCGCGCCGAGGGACGTGTTGAAGCCCCTGAAGTCATACGCCTCACAGCCGGCGTCCGCAGCATCCTGCATCGCCTGCCACTGCAGCGCGTTGGAGGCTCGTGCATCGCGGTTGCGCTCGGTCGAGCCGCCGTAGAGGTAGGAGAAGGTCCTGCCGAACCGGATCATCAGTGCCGAGGCGAGCACGTCGCCGTCGATGTGCGCCTCGTAGAACCTGGCCCAGACCTGGCCGTCCTCCGCCGAGAAGGACCGCGCCATGAGGTCGAAGTAGGCCTTGGGTCGCGGGAGGAAGTTGTCACGCTCCGCGGACTCGACGTAGAGCGCGTGGAAGGTGTCCACACCCTCCGGGCCCACGGCGCGCACCTGCACTCCGGCCTTCGCCGCCTTCTTGACGTTGCGTCGCCACTGCTGGTTCATCGAGGACAGCAGCTCGTCCTTGGTGCGGCCCCGGAGGTCGACGATGCACAGCAGGCGCGGCTGCCCGACCGCGACGCCGTCGGCACCGAGCGGCAGCCACTGGTTCGCGTCCAGATGCGCCTCCAGGCGTCGGGCGACCGGGTTGTCGACCGCTGGCGGCAGCGTGGTGAAGCTGAGCAGTCCACCCTCCGCGACCTGCCTCTTGACCGGCTCGCGGTCCCACACCCGCGAGGCCACGGGGAAGCCCAGGCGCAGCGCGAAGGCGCCGGAAGAGCGGGCCCACGTCACGAGCGGGTCGAGCCAGGCGGCCGGGTCGTCGGCGACGGCGGCCCACGGCAGCCCCGGGCCCTCGGGGAGGTAGGCATAGGTGCGCCGCAGGCGTGGAATGGTCCGCGACAGCACGGTGCCGGCGCCGACCCGCGCACCTGAGGCGTCGAACCACCCGAGGTGGGTCGCCCGCCAGCCCTGCTTCGCCTGCGCCCAGGCTGGGGTCTGCAGGAAGCTCCCGCCGACCTCGAGCAGGGTCTCGACGGCCTCGTCGCCGGTGATCGGCCGGACCGTCAGCGGGCCCGCGATCGTCGGCGCAGCGGTGGCAGGGGTCGGCTCAGTCATGGCGGAAACCCTATCGGCGCTGCTCACCCGGCCGAGCGCGCCGGGTCGGGCGGGGTCGCCGCGTCCGCACGCGCGGTGGTGTGGTGGATCCACCAGAGGCCGAGAATGGGCAGCAGCAGCGGGACGTAGCCGTAGCCCGAGCCGAAGTGCGACCACACCGTCTTGTCGGGGAACGCCGACGGGACGGCATACGAGATGACCCCGACGACGAGGACACCGACGAGCTCGACGGTCAGGGCGATCCGCGCCAGCCGCACCGAGGCACGGTCGCCGCGAGCGAGGCCGATCGTGGCCACGATGTAGATGACGGCGGCGACCGCCGAGAGGATGTAGGACACCGGAGCGCGGTGGTAGTACTCCGTGATCTGCAGGATCGAGCGACCCGTCGCGGCCAGGGCCAGCAGGCCGTAGACGGCCACCAGGAGACGGCCGAAGCCGTGACCGGTGTGCGGCTGCTCCGGCTGCTCCGGCTGCTGGGCGGGCTCATGGCGCCGCTCGGGACGTGACGCGGCGTCAGACATTGGTGCTCCAGACCTGCTGAAGGCGGGCCACCAGGATCGCCACGACGACCGCGCCGCCGAGGACGACGGCCATCGCCCACTGCGTCTTCTCCTTGATCGCGATGAAGAGCGCCGCCGGCACGACGAGGAGCACGGTGAACAGGTACGCGATGAAGGTCGCTCGCTCCGCCCCGTCGGCGATTGCCGACGACGTGGAGAGTCCGACGACGAGCTGGACGACCAGGGCCACCTCGAGCGCGCCACCGGTCAGGATCAGCGGGTCGTCGACAAGCCGCTTGCGTAGCAGGTGATGTGCGGCGATGAGCCCGAAGACGGCGCAGCCCACGAGCAGCACGATGGTGAGCGGTTGAAGCACGCGCGGAAGCCTACTTGGTCGGCGTGGGAGCGGCTGACGCACAGCGATGTGGGCGGCCGTGCACAGGCGTGACGGCAAGGCGCTGTATTTTGCTGCTCACGCCTGGTGTCCTTCGGGTGCCGTCGGGCATGCGCGACTGCTGCCCGGTGCCTATGACGTCTGCCAGGTCCCGACCCCGACAGCTGCCCGTCCGGCAGCCCAGGTATGCCGCCCAGCGAGGAGCACCGTTGTCCATCCGCCCGATCGCCGTCGACCGAGCCGCCGGGGTCCTGCTCGGCCTGGCCTGTGGCGACGCACTCGGGGTGCCCTACGAGATGGCCGCGCCACCGGTCGGCGAGGCGGTCATGAAGGGGGGAGGCCTTGGGCCCTACCAGCCGGGCGAGTGGAGCGACGACACCCAGATGACGCTGTGCGTGGCCCTGGTGGCGGCACAGGGAGTGGACCTCGCGTCGCCGTCCGCACTCGACGCGGTCGCCGACGCCTTCACCGCCTGGCTCGACCGCGGGGCCACCGACGTCGGCATCCAGACCCGAACGGTGCTCACCGAGGCGAGGCAGCTGTCTGGCTCGTCCCATCAGCGCCTGACAGCGGCCAGCAAGGCCCTGCACGCGCGCACCGGGCTCACCGCCGGCAACGGCGCCCTGATGCGGACCTCGATCGTCGGGATCTCGACCCTCGACGACCGCGAGGCCACCGCTCGAGCCGCGCGTGCCGTGGCCGAGCTCACGCATGCCGACCCGCTGGCCGGCGACTCTGCTGTGCTGTGGTCCGAGGCGATTCGGGTGGCGGTCACCGAGGGGCGTCTCGACCTCACGGCCGGTCTCGACCTCGTGAGCCAGTGCCACACCGGCCGCTGGGGCGACTGGATCGAGGCGGCCACGGGAGCCGACCCGGGTGGCTTCGGCGACAACGGATACACCGTGACGGCCTTGCAGGACGCCTGGGCTGCGATCACCTCGACCGACCGCGGCGACGGCTCGGCGATGCACCTGCAGCGCGGGCTCCAGGCGGCGGTGCGAGCCGGACACGACACGGACACCGTTGCAGCGATTGCCGGCTCGCTCCTCGGCGCTCGCTACGGCGCCTCCGCGGTCCCGACCCAGTGGCGCCGCATGGTGCACGGCTGGCCGGGCCTGCGAGCCCACGACCTCGTCGAGATCGCCGTGTCGGCGTCCCTACGAGGGCGCCGCGTGGGCGAATGGCCCAGCGTCGAGACGATGGCCGACCCCTCGATTCCGGCGACCGGCGTCCCCCACCCGATCGACCCCGACATCATCCTGGGCACCATCACCGACCTCGCACGTGTGGGTGAGCTCGACGTGCAGGCCGTGGTCTCGCTCTGTCCGCTCGGGCTTCGCGACATCCCGGCCGAGGGCATGTCGGCACGTGACCACATCGAGTTCTGGATCAACGAGGACGACGAGGAGGAGTCGAACCCGCATCTCGACTTCATCCTCGACGACGCCTCGTCGGCGCTGCGACAGTTCCGGGCCGAGGGCAAGCGGGTGCTCGTCCACTGCCACTTCGGCGGTCAGCGCACACCTGCGGTCGCGCTCCGGTATGCCGTCGACCTGGGAATCGCTCCCGAGCTCGCCGAGCGGTCGATCCGCGCCGCGATGCCCGGCATCCGCGGCGAAGGACGGCTCTGGCACGTGGCCGCGCACGGCGCCTGAGGTGCGGAGCTAGACCAGCTTGGCCTCGTCGACGAACCGGCACAGGGCGTTGACGGCACGCAGCTCCTCGGGTGTGTGGACCGCGGCGTCCATGAGCAGCGGGCTCCCGACCACGACGGCCATCGTCTTGGCCCGTGAGATCGCGACGTTGAGCCGGTGCAGGTCATAGAGGAAGGACACGCCCCGTGGCGCGGCCGAGGCGGTCGTGCTCGCCATCGAGTAGATGACGACGGCGCCCTGCTGGCCCTGGAACTTGTCCACGGTGCCGATGCGGCTGCCCTCGGGCAAGGCCCTGGCCAAGGTCGCGACCTGAGCGTTGTACGGGGCGACGACGAGGATGTCGTCGAGGCCGACAGGTGCGGTCACGCCTTCGGCAGAGGTCCAGGTGCCCCGGATCAGATCGGCCACCAAGGCGCGAACGACCCCCGCCTCGTCGTCGCTCGACTGGTCGGACACCGTGGCGTGCTCGACGGGCACCCAGCGCAGGCCGCTGCCCGACAGAGCTCCCGGCGCCTCGACGCCGAGCCGCTCGCGGCCCGGGGCGGACTCGAGAAGACCCTCATAGGCGAGCTCTGAGACGAACGCGGTGAGGCTGGGGTGCATCCGGTAGGTGCGGTCGAGGAATATGCCTCGGTCGGCCGGGATGACGTCGTGGACGTCGTCGCCCTCGATGCGGAGGTGATCGAGGGCGGAGACCCCGGAACCGTAGGGGTGCACGGCCTTCGTCGGCTGGGTCAGCTGCTGCGGATCTCCAAGCAGGACAAGGGACCTCGCCGCCGCTGCCACGGCCACCGCGTTGGCGAGCGAGAACTGCCCTGCCTCGTCGATCACCAGCACGTCGACCGAGTCCTGCAGGTCCTCGCGGGACCACAGCCACGCGGTGCCACCCACGAGGGTCGCCTCACCGGAGCGGAGAGCCTCGACGATCGCGCCATTGTCGGTCGTGTGCCGGATCAGGGTGTTCGGGTCGTCCGGCTCTTCTCCCTCCTCGGCGTTGGTGCCGTCCTTGTGCCACGCGGGTCGGGCGACCTCGTCGAGCAGGTTGAGCACGACAGCGTGGGACTGGGCCGTGACGCCGACACGCAGACCCGCGTCGAGCAGCTCGCGGACCAGCGCCGACCCCGCGAAGGTCTTTCCGGTGCCCGGTGGCCCCTGGACCGCCAGCACCTCGCCGTCGAGCGACAGCCCGACCCGGACCACCGCGTCCTTCGGCGTCTCCCCCGGCCGGACGGCCAGCACCTCGGCGGGGGGCACGACGCGCTCGAGGAGCCGCGCCGGGAGGTTGCTCCCGCCCGTCAGGACGGTCTCGCCGGTTCGCGCGATGGACTGGCGCAGGACGGCATCCATGATCGGGCTCGGGCCGCCGACCCCTCGCGGGCGGGGCGGGTCGAGAGTCCGCTTCATCGACAGGTCGATCCAGCCCGCCACGGGATCGATGCCCACAACCTTGCCGACAGGTATGTGGGTGTCGACGTCGGGGACGTACTTGCCGATCGAGACCGAACAGTCCTGCGGCGGGAACGGGTAGCGCCAGATCCGTGACAGCTTGACCTGACCGGTCTCGACGGGCTCCCCGAGGTCGCCGATCGCGGTCCCGTCCTCGACGAGCTCAGCCGTGTCGAGCTCCTTGTAGTGAAAGAAGTCCCACCACTCCGGCCGCTTCTCCCGGCGGTGCCAGCCGACGCAGCCGGCGAGCAGCTCGTGACCGGCCTCGACGAGGCGGTCGGCCAGGAGAATCTCGGCGCGTTCCTCGTCGCTGATCTCTCGCAGGGGCTCCGGAACGGGCCGCGTCAGTGAGTGTCCGTGGGCCAGCAGGTCGGACCGCCGGTCCTCGAGCCAGTCGTGCAGGGCGAGCGTCGAGCGGACGTCCTCCTCGTTGTACCGCCGGATGTCGTCGAGGATCGCCTGGTCGGGTGCCCCGTCTTCGCGGCCCGCGAGCCATCGTTCGTACTCGACGACGGAGGACAGGCCGTCCGCGACTCCGGAGCCGTCGGCGGACCGGGTGTGACCCCAGTAGAACTCCTCGAGCTTCTTGATGGAGTACGAGCCCTTGCTGATGCGGACGCCCTGACGCACCACGGCATACAGGTCGACGAACACCTCGTGCCGCAGCAGCTGGTCCAGCTCGGCCTCACGCGTCGCGTGCTGACCGACGAGACGCTTGAGCGCCGTCGTCTCGTAGGGCGCGTAGTGGTAGACGTGCATCGACGGATGCTGCTGCCAGCGCGCGGTCAGCCAGTCCACGAGGTCGGTCGTCAGCCGGCCCTCCTCGGCGAAGTCGTGCGCCCAGAAGTCGACGAACTCCCCTTGCCGGGTCCAGATGCCCGCGAGGTACTCCCGGCCGGCGCCGCCCTGGGCCCACGGGTCTCCCTCGAAGTCGAGGTATACATCACCCTCGTCGGGCGCCGGCAGCATCTGCAGGCCGCGCCCCGGCTCAGGATCGAGGAGCTCGAACTGAGCCACGCCCGTGTCTCGCTCGGCGACCTGCAGCCGGGCCTGCTGGAGGAGCCGCCGTCGAGTGGCTACCGACAGCCCCCCGGCGAGCTGCACCTCCGAAGACTCGGCGAGCGCGCGCACCGTCGGGATGCCGAGCTCGATGAGGCGCGCCCGGTGGTCGGCGCGCATCCCAGCCACCTGGATGAGGTCGTCCCGGTCGAGCCACTCGCTCGCGCAGCGCTCCTTCCACCGGCACTGGCCACAGTGCTGGACGCGCACGGCCTCCGTGGGGGCCGGGTGGTCGATGGCATCGAGCAGCTCGGCCCGCCGCCGGCGCGCGTAGGGTGCCACATCGACGAGCCGCCACGGGTGCGCCTGCTGGTCGCCGGTCACGACCGTCAGCCACTGCGGAGGCACGCCCTGGAGCGTCTCCAGCCGGGCGGCATACGTCGCCATCTGCAGCAGTGCTGGCACCTTCAGCCGGCGGGCGAGCTTGGTGTCGGCGATGTCGTAGCGCCATGGGCCGAGCAGGCTCCGCTCGCCGTCCGGAAGGTCGACGCGCAGCAGGAAGTCGGCCAGGCCCACCCAGTGACCGTCGAAGAACGTCGCCTGGTAGACCACGTCGACGCCGCGGCGCATCGCATCGAGCGTGGCCTCCTCGGCGGCCGGGCCTTTGAGGCCGAGCTGCGCGATGTCCTCGACGTCGAGGCCGTCGGCTCGCAGCCGCGCGAGGTACGACCGCTCGTGCTCGAGCCCTTTGGCGAAGACGAGGTTGAGCGAGTCGTCGACGGCGACGTCAGGGCCGGTGCCGTGGTCGAGCGCGTCAAGGTCCAGCGTGGTGATGTGCGCGCACGCGACATGTTTGGTCAGGTCCGTGGGGCTGAGGACGAGGTGGCCGTCGATGCGCTGCATGTGGCGAGTATGACGTCCGCCTCCGACATCGCTCGGGAGGCCGCGCCCCCTGGGCTCGTGGGCCGCCGGCCTGCAGGACCGGACGTTACCGTCGGAGAATGCCACTCGCGACGTACAAGGACCTCTGCATCGACGCCGCCGACCCACCTGCGCTGTCGGACTTCTGGGCTCCTCTGCTCGGCTGGGAGTCACACCCCCATGACGACGGCGACTCGTGCCTGCGGGTCGGCGAGCAGGTCATGGTGTGGTTCAACAAGGTGCCCGAGCCCAAGACGGTGAAGAACCGGCTGCACATCGACATCAACGCCGAGTCGCTCGGGCCCGCTCTGCAGTCGGGCGCCGTCGTCTTCGACGAGCAGCCGCGATGGACCGTCCTTCAAGACCCCGACGGGCAGGAGTTCTGCGTCTTCGTCCGCGCCGAGCCGGTCACCACCCGTTTCTACGAGCTCGTGTGGGATGTCGCCGGCGACGTGGACGACGCGCATCGGCTCGCCCTGTGGTGGGGCGGTGTGCTCGGCGCGGGTGTCGCTCGAGGAGACGACTACAGCTACCTCGAGGGCGTGCCGGGCCTCCCCTACGAGACGATCGTGTTCGGGATGGTGCCGGAGGCCAAGACGACGAAGAACCGGATCCACATCGACGTCAGCACCGATGACCTCGCGGGGCTCGTCAACGCCGGTGCGACGGTGCTGCGCGACAAGGGCGAGGGCGGGATCGGCTGGACCGTCCTGGCGGACCCAGAGGGCAACGAGTTCTGCGCGTTCACCTCCGACTGAGCCCTGGCGGCACCTGCAGCGGATCCGGGCATGCAGGAAGGCGGTCCTCCGAGAGGACCGCCTTCACTGTGTGCTCGGGCCCGGCCGGCCGGCCGGTCGGTCGGGCCCGTGCGGGGTGGCCGTGGTCAGGGGATCTCGCGGCCACCGGACCCACTCACCTCAGGAAGCCGTTACCGACGTGGCGGCCCCACCACTTCCCGAGGCCCCAGGTGTCGCCTGCGTAGGTCGCGGCGACGACTGCGATGCCGAGGGCCTCAATCCAGTGGCTGTCGACGAGCGGGTTGGTCATGCCGTCTGCTCCGAGGGGGAACTCGGCAAGGTACATGAGGGCGAGGAGCAGGGCGCCGGTCCAGGCGGCGATCTTGAGGCCCGCGCCGGTCATCAGTGCGACGCCGATGCCGAGCAGGCCGGCCATGAACAGCCAGTCGGCCCACGGGCCGGCGATGTTCGCGAAGAACTGGCCGAAGGGGCCCTCAGCGTGCTTCATGAAGCCCTGGGCCGGGGTGCCGCCGTTGATCCAGGCCTTGGCCGCCGGTGTGGCGTAGCCGAGGCCGAACAGCTTGTCGACGAAGGCCCACAGGAAGGTGAAGCCGAGGACGAGTCGCAGGCCGGCGAGGAATCGACGGGCCACACTCGAGCGGACCACCTCTTCCTGGAACGTGACGACGCCCTTGGTCGGGTCGGCGCCAGGGACGTTCGCGCTACCCCGGGTGGGGGTGTCTCGGTGAATGGTGGCCATGATGCTCAACTCCAGAACTCGATATTGGTTCCGGCAGCTTCTCTGTCGGTACTACAGAGAGTAGTAGTCAAGACAGATCTACTACAACCCGTAGGAGTGTGATCTGTGAGACAGCCCGACCCAGGTCAGCGGCGTGCGCGGATCAGGGTCGGGATCTCGAACTCCCCTGGCGCGTCGGCAAGCTCGCGCACCAGGTCGGCCAGCGAGTCCAGCGACTTGCGCACAGCGGCATACGACCCGTCGAGGCGGATCGGCCGGCACAAGATGCGGGTGCCGGCGTTGCGGATGACGATCTCGGACTCCGGCGTGCGGTCGCTGTTGCAGTGCACGAGCAGACCTGTGGGCAGGCCCATCGCCGTCGTGTAGGCGACGAGGGACACGTAGTCGCGGGAGGCCATGTAGCCGTCGGCTCCCATCGAGTAGCTGGCGTCGCCCACGAGGACGACCTCGGTCCCTCGCCGCACGATGAGGTCGGGGGCCATGGTGACCGCGCGGCCCTCGTCGAGCCACACGTCCTCGTCGCTCTCGATACGCAGCTCGGGCGCCAGCCGGAAGTCCAGCTCCTGCACGATCCAGCGACGGAACAGGTCGTCCATGTCGACCATGAGGCTGTTGGCCTGCTGGTCGCCCGCCTCGTGGCTCAGCGACATGGCCTGAAGCACCATGCGCGACAAGCGAATCGCGTCGGCGTAGTGCTCGTTGAGCCTCGTGATCGGGACCGGGACCTGATGCTTGGTGGCGGGAGTGTCGCTGACGCCGTCGAAGCGCCCGAGCAGGCGCAGGGCCTCGCGACGGACCTCAGGGGCCAGCTGCGGCCAGGCAAGCATGGCCTGCAGGGTGCAGCGGAAGAGCTGGTTCTCGGCGATGTCGGAGGTGAAGTCGTCATACCGGCACTGAGGCTCCGCAGCACTCCACGGGCGCCGGGCGAACTCCTCGACGAGAAGACGGCCCCGGATGGTCTTCATCCGCTCGTCACGGGCGACGTAGCCGTGCACGAGGCCGCGCATCGTCGCGTTGTCGATGAGCCGGATCGCGAAGTAGGCGACGCCGTCGATGAGCTCGTCCGTGTCGCTCCACGTCACCTGCTCGTGCTCGAACGACTCGGGCGACACCCCCGCGCTGAGCATCGCGAAGAAGTTCGTGACCGAGACCCTCGGCATGACCCGCACGACCAGGCCCGGGACCGCGAGGGCACCGACCCAGCTCGTCGCGCCGATCGTCACGACGTCCGGGTCGGCAGTGGCGTGGATGACCAGCCGGTCGCCGGCAGCGGCCACGAGCGCGGCGCGCGTCTCGTGGGACAGCCGAACCGCCCCCGAGCGGCCGTGCTCGGGGATCGGGGGCAGCTCGATCGTGCTCATCGCAACGCGACCGGCGAGTCGGCGGCCGGCGTCACGGGCGCGTCAGGTCGAACTGGCCATAGCGGGCGCGGACGTTCTCCCAGCGGAACTGCGCCAGCTCGTGCTCCCGGCCGTAGAGCTGGTCCTCGATGAACGGGTAGACGTTGTAGTCCCAGATGCGACGCAGCGTCGTCTCGTCGTCGTCGAGGCCCGGTCGCATGAAGTAAGAGTGCCCGATCTGCAGGTGCGGTCCGCGAAGGGCTCGCCGGAGATCCTCGTTGACCCGGTCGACGAGATCGGCCACCCATACCGGGCCACCGTGCGCTTCCAGCCAGCGGCGCAGCAGGCCCTCCATGGGCCCGTCGTGCGGCATGAACGGCACGAAGTCGAAGCGCCGGCGCAGGGCCGCGTCGACGAGCGCGATCGACCGGTCTGCGGTGTTCATCGTCCCGATGAAGTAGAGGTTCGGGGGCAGCTCGAAGCCCTCGTCCGGGCGGTAGGAGGTCTTCACCGAGTGTGAGCGGTACTCGAGCAGGAACAGCAGCTCGCCGAAGACGCGCGGGAGGTTCGCGCGGTTGATCTCGTCGATGATCATGATGTGCGGCGTGAGCGGGTCGGCCTCCGCCGCCTCGGCGAGCAGCGCCAGCGGGCCCTTGCGCAGCTCGTAGACCATCTGGCCCTGGTGGTCGATCTGCGGCCGGAACCCCTCGAAGAAGTCCTCGTAGGAGCTGCTCGGGTGGAACTGGACGATGTCGCGCTTGGCCGGGTCGGGCTGCAGGGCTGCCGCGAACCGCTGCGCGAGGTACGTCTTGCCGGTGCCCGGCGGGCCGTAGAAGATGACCTGCTTCTTCTCCTCGAGCAGCGACTTGATCTCGCGCAGGAACTCCTCGCCGATGAGCAGGTCGGACGCGGCGTCACCCAGGGCGTCGTGGTCGGGCATGAGCGCCTTGTCGGAGCGGCGCATGAGCCAGTGAGCCAGCTGAGCCTGGCCCCACGGGTCCTCGGGCAGCAGCGGGTCGAACATCTGGCGCAGCAGGGCGTTCGTCTCGACGTGCATGCGCCCGCGCGACTTGCCCTCGGTCCAGCGCGCCGGGCCGCCGAGGCGGGTCAGCATCGCGACCTTGCCGGAGTCACCGCCCAGTGTGAACAGCGGCAGCCAGTGCTCGGGGTGGGCGATGGCGAACAGCTTGAGCACGACGCTCTCGCCGAACCCCTGCACGGGCATGTCGTCGGTGCCGAGGACGCGGTTGATCCGCTCCTCGTCCCGGCCCTCGCCCCAGAGCAGCTCGCGCACAACGAGGCGCAGCTCGTCGATGCCCGCTGCGTCGAGGGCGTTGATCGAGCTGATGAGGACCGACTGGGCGCCGATGTCGCCGTAGCCGCGCGTTGACACGATGCGCTTGAACGTGGGCAGGTCGAAGTCCTCGAGACCCTCGCGCGACAGGCACGCCGCGAAGATCCGCCGCTGCTCCTGGTGCCACGCGTCGCGCTCGGTCGGGTACGGCCGCTCGGCGGTGAAGATCTCGAGCTCGGTCTCGAGGTCGATGATGGCCGACAGCTCGAGGCTGGGGTCGTCGGCGCCACCGCGCTGGCTTGAGGTCATGAACCGAAGGAGCGGGGTGAGCGCACGGGCGGTGGAGATGATGTCGTCGGCGAAGTCCGCCCGGCCGATCGCGGTGTCGCCCTTCCACCAGCGGCCGACGAAAGCCTCGCCCGACGGGTAGTCCCGGCCCACGACCTCGAGGCGGTCCGTGCGGCCGTCGTCGTGCACCTTGATGAAGTTGAGCCCCCGCGGGAGGTGCTGCTGGACGAGCAGACCCACCTCACGGTGCTGCTCGTCGGACTCGCCCTCCCAGCCCCCGTGCAGGCCGAACGCGACGCCCGACGGGGTGACCCACAGGCGGAAGCCGGGCGCGCCGGCGCCGCCGACGAGGATCCACGCGGCATACAGGTCGGAGCGGTAGGCCGAGTCCTCGCTGGCGTACTGCTGCAGCGCCAGCGTCGGCGCCTCCAGATAGAGCCCCGTCTCGCCCGAGAGCCGCTCGATGAGGCTGTCGGAGATGTGGTCGGCCTCGCCGCGCAGCTGGCGCGCAAGGTCGGCGGCGCGGTCCTCGCGCTTGCCGCTGGAGTAGCCGGTCGCGGGGCGGAAGTCCGCCGCGATCTCCGCGGCCTCCACGCACATGTCGAGCGCCTTGGGCGCGATGCCCACGAACGCCTCGGTCTCCTTGAAGTACCAGAGGATGCGCGCGGCATACCGCGGGTCCTCGGGGCGCAGGGCCGCGCAGAGGTCGGCGAACGCGACGTACCGCTCGGCGTGGCTCAGGCCGCGCTCGAGCCAGCCGAGGCGCTGGAGCGTGTGGGGCGCGTTCTCCCACATGAGCGGCCAGGCGCCCGCGTCGTCCGTCGACCAGAAGAGCGAGAGGACGTATGCCGTCGCCCCCGGGCCGGGGGCGCGCTGGCCCCGCGCACCTCCACGCGCGAGGAACGCGTCGACCGCCTGGAGCTTGTCCGAGGCGTCCTGGGGCGAGGCGGGCGTCTGGAGGGTGAGCTTGAGCAGGCCCACGACCTCGGCGTAGTCCTCCTCTGCGCGACGCACCAGCGCAGCGAGCCACGGGCCGCCGATCGCTGCGAAGCCGACGTACGGGCCGTCCTTGCGGGCCCAGTGGTTCATCGATTCCTTGAAGGCGAGCAGGTCGTTGGACGCGGTGAGGTCAGCGAGGATCTCGCGCAGCTCGTTGTTGCGCGAGGAGCGCTCGGTGTCGAGCTCGGCGAACAGTGCCTGGGCGTCCTTGTCCGCCTCGGCGGCACGCTCGATGAGCGCATACTTCGCGCGCCAACGCTTGACGTCGACACTGTCGGTGCGTGTCATGGGGCTCCCTCGCAACGCCCATGTGACGGGCGATATAGCTACTGCACGCGTGGAGGTGCGCACAGGACCGCGGAAAAGGTTACCTGCCGGTCGGCGATGATCCGAACTCACGGGTGTGTCGCCCGCGCGGACTTCGGATCCCGTCGTCCGACGCCCCCTGTTTGTCGCGATCCAGTGCCCTGACTCGCGCTGTCAGGTTACTAGGACTGAGGGCAGGGCTGTGGACCAGGTCCGCGGCGTGACGCGGTGATCGGGCAAGATCGTGAGACGGTGGCATCCACCGACAAACTATCTCATACCATCGCAACCACAGGCTTTGCCACGCGAACGAGTCAGGGGACACAGATGCGTACATCCAGGACCAGCCCGGGCCAGCCACCGGGGAGGTATGCCGTAGCCCTCGTCGCGCTTGCGGCGCTGGTCGCGCTTGCGGCGTGCTCCGCATCCGGACCCGACGGTCCGGCGGACCCGGTAGGCCCGGGCGGCATCACACGTGCGACCGCCGATGCGACGGCGACAGCCACGACCGCGTCTGGGCCGACAACCCCGACCTCTGCGGCCGTTCCGGCATCACGGCCGGCGCCGACGTTTCCCGACGGGCTCCCGACGGCGGCCCGCGAACACAACGGAGACGGTGCCGAAGCCTTCGTTGCGTGGTTCATCGGCCGCGTCAACAGCTCATGGACCGAGCCAAACCCCGCGCTACTTGAGGGGACGTGTGACTTCTCAACGTCGAAGGCATGCAATGCATACCGGAGCACTGCCGCCCGACTGGCGACATCTGGTTTGCACTACGACGGCTCGCCGGTGACATTGCGGCGCGCTACGGGGCTCTCAACTCTTGCCGGATTCCAGCGCGTGGACGTGCGCGCGATTCAGGAACGCCGCCGCGTGATCAACGGGCGGGGCTCGACCGTGGGCACAGACTCTCGAAAAGCCATCCACTGCATGTTCTACCTCGGGTGGGGCGCCACTGGGTGGATTGTCCATGACGTCAAGCTGGTGCGAGCCACATGAGAACACCGGCCCTCCGCATGACCGCGTCAATCATCGGGGCCCTGATCATCGCGTTTAGCTCGTGCCAAGGGGCTCTGGCCGACTTTGAGGGTGAGACAAACCAGTCTGGACTCGAAGCAACCATGACACGTCAGAATCTTCGCAGACTACAGGTCGAGTCGGACAAGGCGTCGACGGACAGCTCCCCTCGATGGACCTACCGCACAGCCATCGCGGCGTGCGACATCGGTGGCCTGGGGTCATCCGGCATCTGTTACCAGGCGGCCGTAGACGCGTGCGCGGGCAACTCCGTGGCACAAGGCACGGGGCCACTCGTCGACGTCTTCAGAATGTGGGTCGACCAGGCCGGGAGGCCCCTGCGTCCTCCGGCAGGCAACCCGGATCTGGCGGGGTGGATCCACATCGGCACCACCTGCCTTCCGGAGATGGTGCCCGGAGCAGCGACGATGCCGACCGTTGCGATGATCCTGAAGGCATTCCACAACACGAAATGGGCGACGGCGAAGGTTCGGTCGCAACCCGAGGGCGACACGACGTTGGTCAACCTCAGGACCTTCTTCCGGGTCCGGTGGGAGGCCGATGGTTACCAACCCGGAGAAGTCGACGTCATAGATCCGGCAACGATGTTCGGGTATCGCGTCGAGATCCGCCCGACTCTGAAGGGCTTCCTCTACTTGTTCGGCGACGGAGGGACCCTCGGTCCCACCGACTCCTCAGGCGGGACCTATCCACGTGGGGACATCGTCCACACGTACGGAGGCCCCGGCAGGTTCAGCTCTCGAGTCGACGTCACCTTCGGTGGCGAGTTCCGTATCAACAACGGGCAGTGGGTGGCGATCCCCGACACGGTGACCGTGCGACAGCCGGCCACGTCCGTAACGGTTCGCGAGGCGAGGGCTGTCCTGGTCCAGCGCTGAGAGGCCCCCGGTGGTAGCCGCAGGCTCCAGCAGCAGACACCGGCGATGACCCCGGCTAGCGGCTGCCTGCGGGTCCGGGGTCAGGTGGACCGTCGTCGCGAGCAGCGGGCGTGGCGGACTCAGTGACGTCCGCTTCGCCGCTCTCTGGCTCGGCCGCGGCGGCTTCGGGCTCGTCCCGCTCCGGGGCGCCGAGCTCTGGGCCGAGGTCGCCCACAGTCGGGCCCTGGTCGACGGGTGTCAGCGAAGAATCTGCGCCGGCGCCGGGAGCCGTGACCCCGGCGAGATCGCCGTTCGGTGTCGCCCCCTGGATCGGGGGCACGTCCGTCACCTCGCGGTCGCGGGCCGGTAGGTCGTGGGGGAAGAGGGCGTCCTCGTCCTGAGACGTCCGGTCCCAGCCCATGTGCGACGAGCTTTCCTGCGTCACGGCGCCACCGAAGCCCGCTGCCTCGTCCGTCGGTTCGCCGGATCCTATGGCCGTGGCGGGCGAGGGGGTCACCTGCCGGGTGACTCGCCGCACCGTCAACAGCCAGGTGATCCCGGCGCCCAGCAGGATGGCCACGAGCATCATCAGCCACCTCATCGCACGGTCCCGTCACTGGAGGAGTCGTCGACATCGGCGAAAGCCTCCGCCTCGCTCCGGGCACCGACCACTCGCGAGGAGATCGCGATGGCGACGAGCGTGCCGACGACGAACCCGACGACGCTCCACAGAAACGCCCCCCAGAAACCACCGTCGCCGCGCCCCACGAAGCCCAGGACGACCGTCACGACGACGAGCGCGCCCCACCAGGTCCCGCCGATGTCTGCGCGATACAGACGCGTGACGGTACGAGCTCTTCGGGTCTGCTCAGCCATCGGGCCTCCCTGTGCCGACACATGGACACCGGGCGGTGGCCATCGCGTCGGACGCTACCCGCGACCGTCGAACGGTTGGCGGCTAGGAGTCGACGAAGTTGGCCAGACCTCGTCCCCCAGGCCCGACGTCCGTGACGGCCGTCCCCGCGGCGAACGTCCGTGTCGGTCAGGCTGCAGCGCGCCCGTCGTCCGGCGGGAGCGTGAACACCTCGCCCGGGGCGGCGACCGCGACCGCGTGCAGGACGAAACCGGTGTTGCGGCAGGCCCCCTCGAACGCGGCGCGCAGATCGTGGTCGCGAGGCGTTGGAACCGCCCGCCCAGGCCGTGCGATCACCATGACGACGTCGTGGACATCATGCCTCGCGACCTCCGCCAGCAGCTTCGTCACGCCCTCCAGCACCTCCCCCGGCTCCATCCGGCGAGGCTCGTCGGGGAGGCAGATCGGCTGGAGCAGCCGCTGGTTCTCATGGCACAGCAGGACGTAGGTCGCGCCGTCGGACCGTGACTCCTCGGTGGCGATGAGGTCGACGACCCCTTCGAGGATGTCGGGGTCGGTGATCGGCCGCTGGGCCCAGTCCTTCGGAAGGTCGACGAATCGCATGAGTCGAGGATGGCGGCGAGCGGTGACAGTCCGGGCGGGTTATCCACACGGGTAGCGTGGGAGACCCGTCACCCCCCACGGGTCCGGTGCCGGGACAACGCAGGTCGCCGAGTGCGCAGCGACGAGAGGAGTGCGGTTGCCCGACCTCCGCCCCGCCGCTCTCCCCGCCACGGAGCTCCTCGAGCGCTTCGCGGCAGGGTCGCTGTCCCCTGTCGAGGTGATCAGGGACGTAGCCGACATCGTCACGGCACGCGAGCCCGACCTCAACGCCTTCTGGGTCCACGACCTGCGGGCCGCTCTCGATGCAGCGGTTGCCAGCGAGCGCCGCTGGCGCGACGGCATACCCCGTGGGCTGCTCGACGGCGTTCCGGTGACGGTGAAGGAGAACCTCGCGCGCGCGGGTGTCCCGATGCCGTCCGGCAACGCGGGGGTGACGGCCGCCGTCCCGGCGCGCAGCAGTCCTGTCGTCGAGCGCATCGAGGAGGCCGGCGGCATCCTGCTGGGCTCGACCGTCATGCCCGACTGGGGCATGTTGAGCTCCGGGGTCTCGAGCCGGCATGGCATCACCCGTTCACCATGGGACCCGACGCTCACGACCGGTGGCTCCAGCTCAGGCGCCGGGGCCGCCGCGGCTGCGGGATACGGGCCCCTGCACGTCGGCACCGACATCGGCGGCTCGATCCGCCTCCCCGGCACCTGGCTCGGGCTGACCACCCTCAAGCCCAGCGCCGGCCGGGTGCCCCTGGACACCCCCTACCTCGGTCGCGTCGCGGGACCGATCACGAGGTCGGCACCGGACGCCGCGCTGCTCCTGTCGGTGCTCAGCCGGCCAGATGCCCGCGACTGGACAAGCCTGCCGCCGGATCACCTCGACCCCGTCCTGCACACCGAGGACCTCGACCCGGCCACGTTGACGGTGGGCCTGCACCTCGACGCCGGGTGCGGACGCCCCGTCGACCCGCCGATCCGGTCTGCGGTCGAGGCCGCGGCCGCCGTCTTCGAGGATGCCGGGGCGACCGTCGTGCCCGTCGCGCCGTTCATGCGGCAGGAGTGGCTCGAGCACCTCGACCAGTTCTGGCGGGTCAGATCCCTCGTCGAGCTGGAGTCGCTCGACCCGCAGGCGCGCCAGCTCGTGCTGCCCTTCATCCGGCGGTGGGTCGAGCCTGCGCGGGACGTCGACGGCCGTACGGTCCTGCGCGACTACTCGAGCATCATGGCGATCCAGCAGGCGACCACGGCCCGGACCGAGCGGTTCGACATCGTCCTGTCTCCGGTCGCCCCGATGGCCGCCTTTCCCGCCGAGTGGCCGATGCCCTGGGGCGAGGGTGACGAGGCCATGTCGCACATCGGCTTCACCGCCCCGTTCAACCTCTCCGGCCAACCCGCCGGAACGACCAACTGCGGCTTCACGACGGACGGTCGCACGATCGGTCTGCAGGTCTCGGGCCGTCGTTTCGACGACGTCGGCGTGCTCCGGGCGCTCGACTGGTTCGAGCAGCACCGTGACGCTGGCATCACCCCGCGGTGGCCCATCATCGGCTGAGCTCGCCCGGCCGGCGCTGTCCATCCCCGCGGGCCGCCGGTCGGCCGCAGCAGCGGCCCCGGCAGAATGCGGGTCTCTCGTAGTCGTCGCAAGGAGCAGATGTGGCAGTGCAGTCGATCGAGCAGCGGATCGCCGAGGAGCTCGGTGTCCGTGACGGCCAGGTGCGGGCAGCCGTGGGGCTGCTCGACGCGGGGTCGACGGTCCCCTTCGTCGCCCGCTACCGCAAAGAGGTCACCGGTGGTCTCGACGACGCTCAGCTGCGCACGCTCGAGGAGCGGCTCGGCTACCTGCGCGAGCTCGAGGAGCGCCGTGCCAGCGTCCTGTCCTCGATCGCCGAACAGGGCAAGCTGACCGACGAGCTGCGCGCCCAGGTCCTCGCGGCCGAGACGAAGGCCCGCCTCGAGGACATCTACCTGCCGTACAAGCCCAAGCGTCGCACCAAGGCCCAGATCGCCCGTGAGGCCGGCCTCGAGCCGCTGGCCGACGCTCTGCTCACGGACCCGGCCCTGACCCCGGCCCTGGCGGCAGCGGCATACGTCGACGGGGCCAACGGCGTCTCCGACACCGGTGCGGCGCTCGACGGCGCCCGCGCGATCCTCGTCGAACGTTTCGCCGAGGACGCCGACCTCATCGGCGACCTGCGCGAGCGGCTCTGGAAGGGTGGCCACCTCGCCGCGACCGTCCGCCAGGGCAAGGAGACCGAGGGCGCGAAGTTCGCGGACTACTTCAGCTTCTCCGAGCCCCTGTCCCGTATGCCGTCCCACCGGGTGCTGGCGATGTTCCGTGGCGAGAAGGAGGACGTGCTCTCGGTCAGCGTGGACCCGACGCCCGAGGACGGCGACCCCGCGGCCACGGCGGCAGCGACGCCGGGCGCCCTCGCGACCACGTACGAGCGGGCCATCGCTGCCCGGTTCGGGATCGCCGACCAGGGCCGTCCGGCCGACCGGTGGCTCGGCGAGACCGTCCGATGGGCCTGGCGGACCAAGATCCTCGTCCACCTCGGCATCGACGTCCGGATGCGGCTCAGGAAGGCCGCCGAGGACGAGGCGGTGCGCGTGTTCGCCGCCAACCTGCGTGACCTGCTGCTGGCGGCCCCGGCCGGAAGCCGCGCGACCATGGGTCTCGACCCGGGCTTTCGCACCGGCGTCAAGGTGGCCGTCGTCGACGCCACCGGCAAGGTCGTGGCAACCGATGTGATCTACCCGCACGTCCCGCAGAACCAGTGGGACCGCTCCATCGACACCCTGGCGAAGCTCTGTGCCGCACACTCGGTCGAGCTGGTCGCGATCGGCAACGGCACCGCATCACGCGAGACCGATCGGCTCGCGTCCGACCTCGTCAAGCGCCACCCCGATCTGCGTCTCACGACAGCCGTCGTCTCCGAGGCCGGAGCCTCGGTCTACTCGGCGTCCGCGTATGCCTCGGAGGAGCTGCCCGGCCTCGACGTGTCGCTGCGTGGGGCGGTCTCCATCGCCCGGCGCCTGCAGGACCCGCTCGCCGAGCTCGTCAAGATCGACCCCAGGTCGATCGGCGTCGGCCAGTACCAGCACGACCTGCCGCAGACCGCCCTGTCACGGTCGCTCGACGCCGTCGTCGAGGACTGTGTGAACGCGGTGGGGGTCGACGTCAACACGGCCTCTTCCCCACTGCTCACACGGGTCTCGGGCATCACCGCGGGTCTGGCGGACCACATCGTCGCTCACCGGGACGCGAACGGCCCGTTCCGCAGCCGTGCCGCGCTCAAGGAAGTGCCGCGGCTCGGGGCCAAGGCCTTCGAGCAGGCTGCGGGCTTCTTGCGGATCGCGGACGGCGACGACCCTCTCGACTCCTCGGCGGTGCACCCCGAGGCCTACCCTGTCGTGCGGCGCATCCTCACCGACACCGGCTTCGAGCTGAAGCAGCTGATCGGCAACACCGTTGCGCTGCAGGCGATCCGGCCGGCCACCTTCGTCGACGACACCTTCGGGCTACCCACCGTGACCGACATCCTGTCCGAGCTCGACAAGCCGGGCCGTGACCCGCGCCCGGCGTTCCGCACGGCGACCTTCCGGGACGGCGTCGAGGAGCTGAAGGACCTCCGGCCCGGGATGACGCTGGAGGGTGTCGTCACCAACGTCGCTGCCTTCGGCGCCTTCATCGACGTGGGGGTGCACCAGGATGGCCTCGCCCATGTCTCGGCGCTGTCCCGTCGCTTCGTCTCGGACCCGCGGGAGGTCGTCAAGCCCGGCGACGTGGTGACCTGCAAGGTGCTCGCCGTCGACGTCGCCCGCAAGCGGATCTCGCTCACGCTACGTCTCGACGACGAGGTGCCTGGTGCCGTCTCCCCCGCCTCGCCCGACTCGACGGGTGCGACGGGTTCGGGCGGGCCGGCTGTGTCGCGGACCGGCGACCAGAGCAGGCGACGAGGCCGCGGAAGCGAGCAGCGTGGGCAGCAGGGCGGGCAGCAGGGCGGACGTGGCGGGCAGCAAGGCGGACGTGGTGGGCAGCAGGGCGACCAGCGGGGGCGTCGAGGCGATGACGTGCCGTACAACAGCGCGATGGCCGACGCCCTGCGACGAGCCGGCTTCACCGGCTGACCCGGATTCGAGGTATTCGGGTCGAGGTACAGGGTCGCCCCATCGACCGATGCAACACCTCGAACCGAATACCTCGAACGGGACGTTCCAGACGACACGCCGACGGGCGACGGGGTCGGGACATTTGGGCATTGTCATCGGCGCCAACCTTTGGTCGACTGTCTTTGGTGGGTCCGGCCCATCAGGGGCCGGCCGCGTGACCCGGAGGTGCCCATGAGCAGTTCAACGCAGTCGATCCCCGAGGACGCCGAGCTCGAGGGATCACCCGCGGGCGTGCACGCGAGCGTCAGCGTGCCTGCGCCCGTCGACCAGGTCTGGCGGCACTTGGTCAGTCCCGGTGGGACGCAGGCCCTGCTCGGGACCGGCGTGGTGCTCGGGAGCAAGGGTGAGTCGTGGCACAGCGCGGAAGGACCGTGCGGTGTCGTGCGCAGCTACCACCCGCTCGAGCAGATCCGCGTGTCCTGGCACCCGCACGAGGACGGCCCGCTGAGCATCGTCGACCTCCAGCTCAGGCCCGACGGGGAGAGCACGCGCGTCGACCTCTACCACGAGGGCCTCGGCATCGCCGAGGACGGCGCGAACGACAAGCACCGCTGGGACGACGCGCTCGGCCGGTTCGCCTCCTCGCTGACGCCCTGACACCGCTGAGGAATGTGACGACGGCCTGACGCGGGGCCGTATGCCGTCCGGCGGGTGAGGCGCCCGCCTATCCGTCCGTGGCATGGCGCACTCGTTGACTTCCGCATTGCAGAAGTTACTATCCGCAGAACAGAATTTCTGCACAAGGGAGTGCCGCCATGCCTGGAAACGACCAGCCCACCCCGACTCACCAGCGCGATCGGATGGACATCGGCGCGCTGGCCGACGCCCTCGACGACCTCCTGCTCGAGGCCGACCGCGATCTCACGTCCCGCTATCCGGGCCCCCGTGCCGGACGGCAGCCGGTTCACACCGTCTACGTCCCGGCCGACCGCCTCGAGCCTGACCTGGTGGCCGCGTGGGGTGCGACTGCGGCGGAGAGTCTCGACTCCCATGCCGACACGTTCTCCGAGCTGGTCGGTGACCCCGAGATCGTGGAGGCCGTGCGCCGCAAGCTCGCGACCGAGCCCATCGAGGACCTTCGCATCGACTTCGAGGACGGTTACGGCAACCACACGGACGGCGACGAAGACGCGACCGTCGACCGCGCCGCGGCCCTGCTGCGCGACTCTCTAGCCGATGGCACGGCCCCACCGTTCACGGGCATCCGCTTCAAGTCGTTCGAGGCGCCGACCCGTCGCCGCGGCCTGGGCACTCTGGTCCGCTTCCTCGAGGCGGTCGCCGAAGACGGTTCTCTCCCAAGCGGGTTCGTGGTCACGTTGCCAAAGGTGACGAGCGTCGGACAGGTCGAGGCGATGGTCCACGCCGCCGACCGCCTGGAGCACGACCTCGCCCTCGCCACCCGCATCGGCTTCGAGATCCAGGTCGAGACCCCACAGTCGATCCTCGGTCCCGACGGCTCTGCGCTGGTGGCCCGCATGATCCACGCCTCTGCCGGCCGGTGCACGGGCCTGCACTACGGCACGTACGACTACTCCGCCTCCCTCGGCATCGCCGCCGAGTTCCAGGCCATGGACCACCCTGCCGCCGACCACGCCAAGGCCGTGATGCAGGTGGCCGCCGCAGAGACGGGCGTACGCCTCTCGGACGGGTCCACGAACGTCATCCCCATCGGCAGCCCGGAGGCCGTCGCCCACGCCTGGGCCCTTCACCACCGGCTGGTCGGGCGGTCCCTGGCACGCGGCTTCTACCAGGGATGGGACCTTCACCCGGCCCAGCTGCCGACGAGGTACGCAGCCGTCTTCGCCTTCTACCGCAAGGGTTTCGACGCGGCGGCGACGAGGCTCGGCAACTACGTCGCGCATCGAGCGTCTGAGTTCATGGACGAGCCGGCGACCGCCCGCGCACTCGCCGACTTCGTGCTGCGTGGCCTCGACTGCGGCGCGGTCGACCCGGCCCTTGCGATGTCGCGCACCGGACTCTCCCGCGACGGATTGGCCGCCCTGGCCAGGCGCGCCTGACGGCACCCTCCCCCGAGCCGGGCGAGACGGCATACGACCCGGGTTCCACTCGACCCGGCTCGGACAGACCGTTGACGCCCGCCAGGCCCGGCCATATCCTTCCGTTATTCGATAACTTAATTCCGCATCTCGGAAACTAGATCACCCAGGGCCGAACCCCTCCCCACCGCGACCCCGACCACGGCACCCTGATGGGAGCACCGTCGCGAGCAGAACCGCCACGCATCGACAATGGAGTTGAAACATGAGCATCGTTCTGGGACCGAACCAGTACGGCAAGGCAGAGAACCGCGTCGTCCGCATCACGCGCGACACGGCTCGCCACGAGATCACCGACCTCAACGTGTCGACCTCGCTCCGGGGTGACTTCGCCGACGCCCACGTGACGGGCGACCAGTCCAAGGTCCTTCCCACCGACACGCAGAAGAACACCGCCTTCGCCTACGCCAAGAAGCACGGCGTGAGCTCGCCGGAGGACTACGCGTTGGCCCTCGCCGGCCGCTTCCTCGACGCCGCCCCGGCCGCAACCGGCGCGCGCATCGAGGTCGAGCAGTACGCCTGGGACCGGATCCCGGTCGGCGAGAACGGGCACGACCACGCATTCGTCCGGCGCGGCGGCGACGTCCGCACCACGGTGGTCACCCTGGACCGAGGCGCCCAGGCTGGAGACCGGACCGCCCACGTCATCTCGGGGCTCAAGGACCTCGTCGTGCTCAAGTCGACCGGCTCGGAGTTCAAGGGCTACCTCAGGGACGAGTACACGACCCTCGCCGAGACCGACGACCGCATCCTCGCGACCTCGCTCGTGGCCCGTTGGCGCTACCTCGGCACCGACGTCGACTGGAACAAGTCGTACGACAGCGTCCGCGACTCGCTCCTCGAGGTGTTCGCCACGACGTACAGCCGCGCCCTGCAGGAAACTCTCTACGCCATGGGCCAGACCGTTCTCGAGCGGCACCCGGACATCGCCGAGATCAGGTTCTCGGCCCCGAACAAGCACCACTTCCTCGTCGACTTCTCCCACTTCCCCGACGTCGAGAACCACGGCGAGGTCTTCATCGCCGCCGACCGGCCGTACGGCCTCATCGAAGCGACCGTCCTGCGTGACGACGTGCCGGCAGCCCCCCAGGCCTGGCTCGCCACGCCCGGCTTCTGCTGACGGACTCGGAAAGGACCACCACCATGAGCACGACCACCGTCGAACAGCCTCCCGCCCAGCGCCGCTCGCGGCACCCCGTCGACGAGGTGCTGCCCGCCCCGAAGCTCTTCGTCTACGGCTTCCAGCACGTCCTCGCCTTCTACGCCGGCGCGGTCATCGTCCCGATCCTGCTCGCGAGCGCGATCCACCTGAGCACCGAAGAGCTCATCCACCTCATCAACGCCGACCTGTTCACCTGCGGCATCGCCTCGATCATCCAGTCGATCGGCTTCTGGAAGGTCGGCGTCCGGCTCCCGCTCCTTCAGGGCGTCACGTTCACGGCCGTCTCGCCCATGATCGCCATCGGCCTCGCGGCCGGGGGCGGCACGGAGGGCCTGCTGGTCATCTACGGCGCGGTGATCATCGCCGGCCTGTTCACGTTCTTCATCGCGCCGTACTTCAGCAGGCTGATCCGCTTCTTCCCGCCGGTCGTCACCGGCTCGGTGATCCTCATCATCGGCATCGCCCTGCTCCCCGTGGCAGCCGCTGACGCGGTCGGCGGGGCCGGGCCCGAGGGAGACCCGTCGAGCGGGCGCAACATGGCCTACGCGCTCGGCACGCTCTTCCTCATCGTCATCATCCAACGCGTCTTCAAGGGCTTCATGGCCACGATCGCCGTGCTCGTCGGCCTCGTCGCGGGCACGACTCTGGCCTGGATTCTCGGGGACGCCCACTTCGACAACGTCTCCTCGTCGAGCTGGTTCGGAGTGACGACGCCGTTCTACTTCGGCTGGCCGAAGTTCTCGATCGCCGCGATCATCTCGATGGTCGTCGTCATGCTCATCACCGCTGTCGAGACGACCGGCGACGTCTTCGCCACCGGCGAGATCGTCGAGAAGCGCATCGAGCGCGAGGACATCGCTCGGGCGCTGCGCGCCGACGGTGTCTCCACGACCATCGGCGGCATCTTCAACTCCTTCCCCTACACCTGCTTCGCCGAGAACGTCGGCCTGGTCCGGCTGACCAGGGTCAAGAGCCGCTACGTCGTGGCGACGGCCGGGTTGATCATGATCGTCATCGGCCTCATCCCGAAGGCCGGAGCGATCGTGGCCGGGATCCCGCACCCGGTGCTCGGCGGCGCGGCCCTGGCGATGTTCGCGACCGTTGCGGTCGTCGGCATCCAGACCCTTTCGCGAGTCGACTTCCACGACCACCGGAACGTCGTCATCGTCGGGACCAGCGTGGGCCTGGCGATGTACGTCACCGCCCAGCCGGAGGTCTCCCAGGCCGTGCCTGAGTGGGCCCAGATCATCCTCGGCTCCGGCATCACGCTGGGCAGCATCACCGCGATCCTGCTCAACCTCGTCTTCCACCACGTCGGGAGCAGGCGCGGACCGGCCGTCGCCGGCACCCCGGGCGCGCTCATCCGGCTGAGCCAGGTCAACGAGATGAGCCGAGACGAGTTCGTCGACACCTTCCGCGGCCTGTTCCAGGGCCCTGACTGGGTCGTCGAGCGGGCGTACGACCAGCGCCCGTTCGACGACACGAACGACCTCCGCCGGTCCTTCCAGGAGGCGCTCTTCGCGGCCACCAGGGAGGAGCAGCTCGAGCTGATCAGCTCCTACCCCGACCTCGGCGCCGAGAGCGTCGCCGGTGGCGAGGAGGGTGAGGGATCACTGCGAGACCAGTCGTCGCTCGGCCTGACCCGACTCGACGAGAAGGACCATCTCGAGCTGTCCGACCTGGACAACCAGTACCGCGAACGCTTCGGCTTCCCGCTCGTCACGTGCGTGCGCGATCGCGACTCGTTCAAGCAGGTGCTGCGTCATGGATGGCAGCGGCTGGGCAACTCCCCGAGTCAGGAGCATGCCGCCGCCCTCGTCGAGATCAGCAAGATCGCGGCATACCGCTTCGACGACCTCGTCGCCGACGCCAACCCGATCCACAGTGCCCGCCAGCGCATCGTCGACGTGGACCAGCTGGCATGAGCAGCCATCACTTGGCGCCTCGCTTCGCTGCGGCGCGCGCCGCAGCGCCTATCAGGCCTTCCCAGGATGGTGGTGTCGCGTGAGCAACCCAGCGGACCTGCGCTCCGCCCTCAGGCTCGACGAGTTCAACGCCGAGCCCGGCGAGTCACTGCGGCCGCGCCTGCTGGCGTGTCTCGGAGTCGGCCGGTGGGCCGATGAGGTCCTCGCCGGCAGGCCGTATGCCGCCCGGTCGGCCGTGTTCGACACGGCCGACCGGGCGGCCCGGCAGCTCGACGACCAGGAGCTCGCGTCGGCTCTGGCCGGACATCCACGCATCGGAGAGCGAGCGAGCGCGCCCGAGCACGATGCCGTCCGCTCGGCGCAGGAGCAGTCGGGGGTCGATCGGTCCGACGCCGAGGTCGCGGCGGCGCTGGCGGCCGGCAACGCGGCATACGAGGACCGCTTCGACCGGGTGTTCCTCATCAGGGCGGCGGGCCGTTCTGCGCACGAGATCCTGGCCGAGCTGCGGCGCCGCCTGAGCAACGACGAGGAGTCGGAGCGTGCCGAGACGATCGACCAGCTCCGGCAGATCGCCCTGCTCCGGCTCGAGGCGGTGGTCTAGTGGGCACCCTGAGCACCCACGTCCTCGACACGAGCCGTGGGGTCCCGGCGGCCGAGGTGCCGGTCACCCTGGAGACTGCAGATGGTCACGAGCTCGGGTCCGCGTCCACGGACTCGGACGGCAGGGTGGGCGTCATCGGGCCGGACCTGCTCGACCGCGGTGTCTACCGGCTGCGCTTCGACACGGCCGCCTACTTCGCGGCGACCGGCCAGGCCGGGTTCTATCCCGAAGTGACGATCTCCTTCACGATCGCCGACGCCGAGCAGCACTACCACGTGCCACTGCTGCTCAACCCCTTCGGCTACTCCACCTACCGTGGCAGCTGAGCCGCGGGGAGCGCGCGTCGTCCTCGACGGGTGCACCATCGTCACGATGGATCCGGGCCGTACCGAGTATGCCGTGGGACACGTCGTCATCGACGGCTCGCGCATCGCACGAGTGGCGTCCGGCCAGTTCGTGCCGACTGCGACGGACAGTGACGTTCGCGTCGTCGACGCCAGAGGTTGCGTCGCCACACCCGGCCTCGTCGACACGCACAACCACCTCTATCAGTGGGCGACCCGTGGAATCGCTTGTGACTCGACCCTCTTCGAGTGGCTGACGACCCTCTACCCGGTCTGGGCCGGTCTCGACGAGGACATCACCCATGCAGCAGCCGCCGGCGGGCTGGGGTGGCTCGCCCGCACCGGATGCACGACGAGCATGGACCACCACTACGTCTTCCCGCACACCGGAGGAGACCTGCTCGGCGCCGAGATCGCGGCCGCGGCGGAGGTGGGCGTGCGCTTCCTGGCCACCCGTGGCTCCATGGACCTCGGACAGTCACAAGGCGGCCTGCCCCCGGACCATGTCGTCGAGGACCTCGACCGCATCCTCCGGGCCACCGCGGACGCGGTCGACCGGCATCACGACGCGACGCCCGACAGCATGACCCGCGTCGGTGTCGCACCGTGCTCGCCCTTCTCCGTCACCGGCGACCTCCTTCGCGAGGCGGCAGCACTGGCTCGCGACAAGGGCGTTCGCCTGCACACGCATCTGGCGGAGACGACGGACGAGGCGGCGTTCTGCCGGGAGCACTTCGACCGCACGCCGGTCGAGTACATGGAGTCCCTCGGCTGGGTCGGTGACGACGTCTGGTTCGCCCACGGCATCCACCTGGACGACGAGGCGATCGGGACGCTGGCACGGTCGGGCACCGGCGTGGCCCACTGCCCGTCGTCGAACGCCCGGCTCGGCGCAGGCATCGCCCGAGCTCGTGCACTGCGCAATGCCGGCGTGCCCGTCGGCCTCGGCGTCGACGGACCGGCGTCGAACGAGGCATCGTCCATGCTCGAGGAGGCGCGGCACGCACTGCTGTTCGCCCGCGCCGTCGGCGGCCCCACCGCGCTCACCGTTCGTGACTCGCTCGAGCTGGCGACGATCGGCGGCGCACGGGTGCTCGGCTGGGACGACCAGATCGGCTCACTCGAACCAGGCAAGCTCGCCGACATCGCCCTGTGGCGGGTCGATGGGCTCGCCCACGGTGACATCGCCGACCCGGTCGCCGGGCTCGTGCTCGGCGACCGGCCACCACTCGAGCTGCTCCTCGTCGGCGGACGGCCCGTCGTCGAACGCGACCAGCTCGTCAGAGTCGAGCAGGAGACCCTCGCCGCCGCTCTCCAGGCCGCGAGCACATCACTGCTGCGCAAGGCGGCCGTCCTCGCCTGAGGCCCTCCTCGGGCGTCTCACGTGGTGGGCGCAGGATCTTGACCCGCCCACCGGCGCCCCCTTACAGTTTTGCATATCGGAAATCTATTTCCACATTACGGAAGTGATGAGATGACAGACCAGACGCCGAGCGGACCTGGAGGTCTGCGCTACCTCGCCAACTGCTCGATGCTGTTCACCGAGCTGCCGCTGCTCGAACGACCCGCAGCCGCCAAGGCGGCCGGCTTCGACACCATCGAGCTCTGGTGGCCCTGGCCCGACCAGCCGGTCCCCTCAGACCGCGAGGTCGACGCGCTCGTCCGGTCGGTCGAGGACGCCGGGGTGCGCCTCGCCGGGCTCAACTTCTTCGCCGGCGACCTGGCCGGGCCCGACTGCGGGGTGCTCTCGATCCCGGCCCGAGTCCAGCAGTTCCGCGACAACATCGAGGTCACCGTGGGCATCGGCGAGCGCCTCGGCACGGGCGCGTTCAACGCCCTCTACGGCAACCGGGTCGACGAGGCGGCGCCGGAGGAGCAGGACGCGCTGGCCCGAGAGAGCCTCGTCGCCGCTGCTCACGCCGCCGACAGCATCGGCGCCACGGTCCTCGTCGAGGCCGTGAGCGGGCCCAAGCCGTACCCGCTGCGCACGGCCGCGGACGCCGACGCCGTCGTGCGGGACGTCCGGGCCGCCGGCGCCGCCAACGTCGGCTTCCTGCTCGACCTGTTCCACCTCGCCAACAACGGCGACGACCTCGACCGCGCCGTCACGGCATACGGCGACACCATCGCTCATGTCCAGGTGGCCGACTGGCCCGGGCGCGGCGAGCCCGGCAGCGGCGAGCTCGACCTCGACCACTACCTCGGGCGCCTCGCCGACGGCGGCTACACCGGATGGGTCGGCCTCGAGTACAAACCCTCGACCACCACCACCGAGAGCCTCACCTGGCTCACTGCCGCTCGCCGCACCTGAGGCACGGCCCAGCGGCGTCCCACCGGGCCGCCTCCCCAGCGACCCGAGCTCGACATGCACGACCAGCACCGCAGCATCGAGGAGAGATCGATATGACCACCATCGCCTTCATCGGACTCGGCATCATGGGCAGCCCGATGTCAGTCCACCTGGCCCGCGCCGGCTACGAGGTCGTCGGCTACAACATCACGCCGAACCGCTACGGCCCCCTTCTCGAGGCCGGCGGCCGGGCGGCCGACTCCATCGCCGAGGCAGTCAAGGCGGCCGACATCGTGGCCGTCATGGTCCCGGACTCCCCCGACGTCCGCACCGTTCTCGCCGCCGACGACGGCGTCTTCGCGAACGCGCAGCCGGGCACACTGGTCATCGACTTCTCGTCGATCCGCCCGGACGTCACCGCCGAGCTCGCCGCCGAGGCCAAGACCAAGGGCTTCCGGATCCTCGACGCCCCCGTGTCCGGCGGCCAGGCGGGCGCCCAGAACGCCTCGCTGTCCATCATGGTCGGCGGAGCGACGGGAGACTTCGAGCAGGCCCGGCCGGTCCTCGAGACCGTCGGCCGCACGGTCGTCCATGTCGGCGGCAACGGCGCCGGCCAGACCGTCAAAGCGGCCAACCAGCTCATCGTCGCGGCCAACATCGAGGCCCTCGCCGAGGCCGTCGTCTTCCTGCGTGCCTACGACGTCGACCTCGACGCCGCGCTCACCGTCCTCGGTGGCGGCCTCGCGGGCTCGAAGGTGCTCGACCAGAAGCGCGACAACATGCTGCAGGACTCGTTCGAGCCCGGATTCCGGATCGACCTGCACCACAAGGACATGGGCATCGTCACCTCGGCAGCGCGCGAGGCCGGCGTGGTGCTCCCACTAGGCAGCCTCATCGCGACTCTGATGGCATCCGCCCGCGCCAACGGCGACGGTGCCCTCGACCACTCCGGCCTGCTCCGCGGCGTGCAGCGCCTGTCGGGCCAGCGGCCCGCCTGACCCACCTCCCCACCCGGACGGCATACCGACCCTCACGTCAGATGCAGGTATGCCGCGGGGTGACCTCACGCAAGGACACCTGACATGGCACGCATGACAGCAGCACAGGCAGCGGTGGAGATCCTGAAGAAGGAAGGGATCACCCACGTGTTCGGCCTGCCCGGAGCGGCGATCAACCCGTTCTACAAGGCGATGCAGACCCAGGGCGGCCTGCACCACACGCTCGCCCGGCACGTCGAGGGCGCCTCGCACATGGCCGAGGGCTGGACCCGAACCACGGCCGGCAACATCGGCGTCTGCATCGGCACGAGCGGCCCGGCGGGCACGGACATGATCACCGGCCTCTACTCGGCGAGCGCCGACTCGGTCCCGATCCTCGCGATCACCGGCCAGGCGCCGGTCGCCAAGCTCCACAAGGAGGACTTCCAGGCCGTCGACATCGCCTCGATCGCCAAGCCGCTGACGAAGATGGCGGTGACGGTCCTCGAGCCGGCGCAGGTGCCCGGCACCTTCCAGCAGGCCTTCCACCTCATGCGGTCCGGGCGTCCGGGTCCGGTGCTCATCGACCTGCCGATCGACGTCCAGATGGCCGAGATCGAGTTCGACATCGAGACCTACGAGCCACTGCCGGTGTACAAGCCGGCCGCGACGCGGGCCCAGGTCGACAAGGCTCTGGACATGCTGGCCGCCGCCGAACGTCCGCTCATCGTGGCCGGAGGCGGCATCATCAACGCCGACGCGGCGGACCTGCTCGTCGAGCTCGCCGAGCTGACCGGGGTGCCCGTCGTGCCGACCCTGATGGGCTGGGGCACCATCCCGGACGACCACGAGCTCAACGTCGGCATGGTCGGGCTCCAGACGAGCCACCGCTACGGCAACGCGACGATGCTCGCGTCCGACTTCGTGCTCGGCATCGGCAACCGCTGGGCGAACCGCCACACGGGCGACCTCGAGACGTACACGCAGGGACGCACGTTCGTGCACGTCGACATCGAGCCCACCCAGATCGGGCGAGTCTTCGCGCCCGACTACGGGATCGTGTCCGATGCGAAGGCGGCCCTCGTCCTGTTCGTCGAGGCGGCACGCGCCCGCCGTGACGCGGGCGCGCTTCCCGACCGGAGCGACTGGCTGGCCGACTGCACGGAGCGCAAGAGGACGCTGTGGCGCAAGACGAACTTCGACGTCGTGCCGATCAAGCCGCAGCGCGTCTACCAGGAGATGAACAAGGCTTTCGGCCGCGACGTGCGCTACGTCAGCACCATCGGCCTGTCCCAGATCCAGGCGGCCCAGCTGCTGCACGTGTACGAGCCGCGTCACTGGATCAACGCCGGCCAGGCGGGCCCACTCGGCTGGACGGTGCCTGCCGCGCTCGGAGTGGCCACGGCCGACCCCGACGCGACCGTCGTGGCACTCTCCGGCGACTACGACTTCCAGTTCATGATCGAGGAGCTCGCGGTCGGGGCGCAGTTCAACATCCCCTACATCCACGTGCTGGTGAACAACGCCTACCTCGGCCTGATCCGTCAGGCGCAGCGAGGGTTCGACATGGACTACTGCGTGCAGCTGTCCTTCGACAACATCAACGCACCTGAGATCAACGGCTACGGGGTCAACCACGTCAAGGTGGCAGAAGGGCTGGGCTGCAAGGCGATTCGCGTTCACGAGCCCGATGGCATCCGGCCCGCTCTCGAGGAGGCGAAGAAGCTGCTCGTCGAGCATCGCGTGCCGGTCATCGTGGAGGTGATCCTGGAACGTGTGACCAACGTGTCCATGGGCACCTCGATCGCGGCTGTCACCGAGTTCGAGGAGCTCGCCGTCAGCGACCTCGACGCACCGACGGCCCTCTACGCCAACCTCGACTGAGGTCCGCCATGCCACGTGTCGTCGTCGCACCCGACAAGTTCAAGGGCTCGCTCGGCGCGGCTGCCGTCGCTGGACACCTCGCCGCGGGCGTCCGCGCCGGCTGCCCGGACGCCGAGATCGTCATGATCCCCGTCGCCGACGGTGGCGACGGCACGGTCGACGCAGCGGTGGCGGCAGGGTTCCGCCGCGAGACCGTGCGCGTCACCGGACCCACGGGTATGCCGGTCGAGGCGTCGTGGGCGCGACGTGGCGGTGACGCCGTGGTCGAGCTCGCCTCGGCAAGCGGGCTCGCCCTGGTCCCCCAGGGCCTCCCCGCCCCCCTCACGGCGACGAGCCGCGGCACCGGAGAAGTCGTCCGGTCCGCCCTCGACGCGGGGTGCACGCGCATCGTCGTCGGCATCGGTGGCAGCGCGAGCACCGACGGCGGTGCCGGCCTGCTCGGGGCCCTGGGCGCGCGTTTCACGGACCGCCACGGCGGCTCCGTCGCCGACGGCGGTGCTCCGCTTGCCGAGGTGAAGGTCCTCGACCTCGATGGGCTGGACCCGCGGCTGCGCGAGGTCGAGCTCGTCGTCGCTTGCGATGTCGACAACCCGCTGAGCGGGCCGCGCGGAGCGGCGGCGGTCTACGGACCGCAGAAGGGCGCATCGGCTGCCGAGGTGAAGCTGCTCGACGCGGCTCTCGTCCACTGGGCGGACCTCGTGGCGGACGCGACAGGCCGCGACCTGCGGGACGCGCCCGGAGCGGGTGCGGCCGGCGGCGTCGGCTTCGCCCTCATCGGGGCCCTCGGTGCGACATCGCGACGAGGCGCCGACATCGTCTTCGAGCTCACCGGGCTGCGAGACGCGGTCGCCGGCGCCGACCTGGTCGTGACCGGCGAGGGGTCGATCGACGAGCAGACGCTGCACGGCAAGGCTCCGGCCGCGGTCGCCGAGGCGGCGCGAGCCGCGGGCGTGCCCGTTGTCGGGGTTGCCGGGAGGTGCCTCATCGACCGGGCCACGTGGGAGTCGGCCGGGTTCGCGACGGTCCTCACCACGACGGACGAGGCGGGCTCGGTCGAGGCGTCGATCGCGGCTCCCGGTCCGGCGCTGGAGCGGATCGGCGAGCGCATCGGCGAGCGGCTCGGACGACGGCTGGGCATGGGGCCTTCCGGCGCCACCGCGGAGCTCCGCGATCGCTCGCCCGAGGCGGCCACACGGCATACGGTCGGACTCGAAGGTACGACGAAGGAGTCCGCCGCATGGCTCTCGACACCCTGATCCGCGCGCCTCGCGCGGTCGTCGACGGCACCGTCAAGGCGGCGCTCGTCGGCATCGCAGACGGCCGGATCGTGCAGCTGCGCACCGCCGCCGCCCTCGATGACCTCGCGGCCACGTCCGCCGGGGGAGGGCTCGACGCCAGCGTCGTCGTCGAGCTCGCCCCGGACGAGGTGCTCCTGCCCGGCCTCGTCGACACCCACGTGCACGTCAACGAGCCCGGTCGCACCGAGTGGGAGGGCTTCGCCAGCGCCACCCGAGCGGCAGCCCTCGGTGGCGTCACCACGATCGTCGACATGCCGCTCAACTCGATCCCCCCGACGACGAATGTCGCCGCGCTGGAGGCCAAGCGAGCCGTCGCGCGCGACCAGGCGTTCGTCGACGTCGGGTTCTGGGGAGGCGCGGTTCCGGGCAACGTCGCCGACCTCGAGCCGCTGCACGACGAGGGCGTCTTCGGCTTCAAGTGCTTCCTGCTCCACTCCGGCGTCGACGAGTTCCCGCACCTCGAGCCGGACGAGCTCGAGGAGGCGATGCGCGAGACGGGCCGCCTGGGGGCCCTGCTCATCGTCCACGCCGAGGACTCGCACACGATCGAGCACGCACACGCTGCCGCCGGGCCGGCGTACGCGGGCTTCCTGCGGTCACGGCCCCGGGGCGCCGAGAACCTCGCCATCGCCGGGGTCATCGAGCTGGCCCGATGGACCGGCGCGAGGGCGCACATCCTGCACCTGTCGAGCTCCGACGCGCTGCCGATGATCCACAGCGCCCGCGAGGACGGCGTCGCCCTCAGCGCCGAGACCTGTCCTCACTACCTCACCTTCACGGCCGAGGAGATCCCTGACGGGGCAACGGAGTTCAAGTGCTGCCCGCCGATCCGAGAGGCGACGAACCGCGACCGGCTCTGGGACGGACTGGTCGACGGGGACATCGACCTCGTCGTGACCGACCACTCTCCCTGCACCGCCGACCTCAAGGCCTTCGACAGCGGCGACTTCGGCAAGGCCTGGGGCGGCATCGCCGGGCTGCAGGTCGGGCTGGCCGCGACGTGGACCGGGGCCCGCGCGAGAGGGCTCGCGCTGCCCGATGTCGTGCGATGGATGGCCGAGGCGCCCGCACGCCAGGTCGGCTTGGCCACGAAGGGGCGGATCGCGGAAGGCTTCGCCGCTGACCTTGCCGTCTTCGCCCCCGACGAGGAGCTCGTGGTCGACGCCGCCGCCCTCGCCCACAGGAACCCTGTGTCGGCGTATGCCGGCCGCACCCTGACCGGCATCGTGCGCCAGACCTGGCTTGCAGGCATACCCCTTGACGTCGACGCTCAGCCGCGCGGGCGGCTGCTGCGGAGAGGAGACGCATGAGCACCCCGAGCTACTACGCCCCGACCGGCGGGCTGCCGGCCCAGACCGACCTCACGACCGACCGCGCGGTCTTCACCGAGGCGTATGCCGTCCTGCCCCGGGGGACGATGCGCGACATCGTCACGAGCGTGCTGCCCTTCTGGGAGCGCACCCGGACGTGGATCATCGCGCGACCCCTGTCCGGCTTCGCCGAGACGTTCTCGCAGTACATCGTCGAGGTGTCACCCGGCGGCGGCAGCGACCGTCCCGAGCTCGACCCCGGGGCGGAGGGCGTCATCTTCGTCGTGAGCGGGACCCTGCGGCTCAGGGCGGGACTCGACGAGCACGTCATGGAGGCTGGCGGGTACGCCTACCTGCCGCCCGGGTGGCAGTGGACGGTGTCCGTCGACGAGGCGGCGAGCCAGCCGGCAACGTTCCACTGGGTCCGCAAGGCGTACGAGCTCGTCGAGGGCATCCAGCCGCCCGAGCTCTTCGTCACGCACGAGAGAGAGATCGACGCCTCGCCCATGCCCGACACGCACGGGGCCTGGACGACGAAGCGGTTCGTCGACCCGCTCGACGTGCGGCACGACATGCACGTCACCATCGTGACCTTCGAGCCGGGCGGCGTGATCCCCTTCCCGGAGACCCATGTCATGGAGCACGGGCTCTACGTGCTCGAGGGCAAGGCCGTCTACCTGCTCAACAACGACTGGGTCGAGGTGCAGGCGGGCGACTTCATGTGGCTGCGCGCCTTCTGCCCGCAGGCCTGCTACGCCGGTGGGCCGGGGCGGTTCAGGTACCTGCTCTACAAGGACGTCAACCGGCACGCGAAGCTGTCGAGGCAGTTCCTCTGATCGGAATCATCTATCCACATAGCGGAAATAATCCTGGGTGAACCCTTCCCTTGGCGCGACCCCCCGCGTACCATCGATGCAGCGCCCGACCGTTGTTCGGCATGGATAACCAGCGGTTCGGTTCACCCTCAACCATGCGGCTGATCCCTCGCTGATCGGTCCGAGCGGTGCAGTCCTGCACCACGAGGAGTGGACAATGGCGTCTTCCCTTTTCCCCACCACCGGAGCCTCTGGAGCACTTGGGGCACCTGGGGCACCCGGCGCGCCGGACGGCGGACCGTCGGTCACGGTCAACGGCGAGACCCTCGACCTCGCGGCCCTGCCTGCCTGGACGAGTGCGCTCGACCTGCTGCGCGCCTGCGGGCTCACGGGTGCCAAGGAAGGCTGCGCCGAGGGCGAGTGCGGGGCGTGCTCTGTGCTCGTCGCACGGCCCGGCTTCGCGCCGGACGGCTCGCCCGAAGGCACCCAGTGGACGGCGATCAACGCGTGTCTCATCCCCGCGGCCTCGCTCGACGGCCAGGAGGTCGTCACCGCAGAGGGCCTCGGCACCCCGACCGCCCTGCACCCGGTGCAGCGCGAGATGGCGCTGCGCGGCGGGTCGCAGTGCGGCTACTGCACGCCCGGGTTCGTCTGCAGCATGGCCGCCGAGTACTACCGCCCCCGCCGCTGTGGCACGCGTGACCCGAGTGACAGGAGTGACCGGGCGGCCACTCGAACGGGTCGGGAGCCGCGGGACGACACCCGGGCAGACAGTCGAGCGGCCGTGTCTTCACAGGAGTCACGGATGGCGAGTGACCGGAGTGACGGGGCGGCCACTCGATCGGATGGGGAGCACGGGCAACAGGGCGACCCCGAGCATGGTCCCAACGGCTTCGACCTGCACGCGCTGTCCGGCAACCTCTGCAGGTGCACCGGCTACCGGCCGATCCGCGACGCCGCCTACGCCCTCGGAGCACCAGAGGAGACGGACCCGTTCGCGGTCAGGCTCCACCAGGCGCCCCCGGCCGCCGTGGCCACTCGCCTCGACACGACGGCGGGCAGCTACTCGCGGGCGGCCGACCTGGCTGACGTCTTCGCCCTGATGGCCCAGCACCCCGACGCGGTCCTGGTGGCCGGCTCGACCGACTGGGGTGTGGAGGTCAACCTCCGAGGGACCCGAGCCGGTCAGGTGATCGGGATCGACCGGGTCGAGCAGCTGCGTGGTCTCACGATCGGCGACGACACCATCGAGATCGGCGCGGCTCTCACCCTGTCCGAGGTCGAGACGCGTCTCGAAGGCCGGGTTCCCTTGCTGGACGAGGTGTTTCCGCAGTTCGCGTCACGCCTGATCCGCAACGGCGCCACCATCGGCGGCAACCTCGGCACCGGTTCACCCATCGGCGACACCCCGCCCGCACTGCTCGCGCTCGAGGCAGGCGTGGTCCTGGCCTCGGCGCGCGGCGAGCGGGAGGTGCCGCTGGCGGACTACTTCACCGGTTACCGGCAGACCCAGCGGAGGCCAGACGAGGTCATCCGGGCGGTGCGCATCCCGTTGCCCCTCAGCCCGGTGGTGGCGTTCCACAAGATCGCCAAGCGCCGGTTCGACGACATCAGCAGCGTCGCGGTCGGCTTCGCCCTCACCATCTCGGACGGTGTCGTCGAGAAGGCACGGATCGGCCTCGGCGGTGTTGCAGCAACCCCGGTCCGGGCCCTGGCGACCGAGGCCGCCCTGGAGGGTCGGCCATGGACCAAGGATGTCGTCCGGGCGGCAGCAGCCGTGATGCGCCGCGAAGGCACGCCCATGGACGACCACCGGGCCAGCGCGGCATACCGAAGCACCATGCTCGGCACCGCGCTGCTCAAGCTCCACGCCCAGAACGCGACCCCGCAGGAGGTGGGAGCATGAGCCAGCTCTCCGAGCGCCCCGCGAACCCCGTCGTCGGGCTGGAGGTCCCGCACGAGTCCGCGGCCCTGCACGTCACCGGCGCCGCGCTCTACACCGACGACCTCGTCGGCCGGACCGCCGGCGTGCTGCACGCGTGGCCGGTCCAGGCCCCCCACGCGCGGGCCACGGTGACCGACCTGCGGGTCGAGCCGGCATACGGCGTGCCCGGCGTGGTGCGCGTCCTCACGGCTGCCGACGTGCCCGGCATCAACGACGCAGGCGTCAAGCACGACGAGCCACTGTTCCCCACGGAGGTGATGTACTTCGGCCACGCGGTGTGCTGGGTCCTCGGCGAGACGCTCGAAGCCGCGCGGCTCGGCGCCGCCGCTGTGGAGGTCGACTACGACCCGCACCCGGCCCTCGTGACAGTGACGGAGGCCATCGCGGCGGACTCCTACCAGGGCGCACAGCCGCGCCTCGAGCGCGGCGATGTCGAGGCCGGCCTGACGCGGTCGACCCGCACGTTCTCGGGCGAGCTCGAGTTCGCCGGCCAGGAGCACTTCTACCTCGAGACACACTGCGCCCTGGCCATGGTCGACGAGAACGGGCAGATCTTCGCCCAGTCGAGCACACAGCACCCGAGCGAGACGCAGGAGATCATCGCGCACGTCCTCGGGCTCGCGAACCACGACGTGACGGTGCAGTGCCTCCGGATGGGTGGCGGCTTCGGCGGCAAGGAGATGCAGCCGCACGGGCTCGCCGCCATCGCCGCACTCGGGGCGACGCTGACGGGACGACCGGTTCGACTGCGACTCAACCGAACCCAGGACATCACGATGACCGGCAAGCGGCACGGCTTCCACGCCTCCTGGCGAGTCGGCTTCGACGAGGAGGGTCGGCTCCAAGCGCTCGATGCGACGCTGACCGCCGACGGCGGGTGGAGCCTCGACCTGTCCGAGCCGGTGCTCGCGCGCGCCCTCTGCCACATCGACAACGCCTACTGGATCCCCGACGTCCGGGTGCAGGGGCGCATCGCCAGGACCAACAAGACGTCGCAGACGGCGTTTCGGGGGTTCGGCGGTCCTCAGGGCATGCTCGTCATCGAGGACATCCTCGGCCGGTGCGCGCCGCTGCTTGGACTCGACCCGATCGAGCTGCGCCGGCGCAACTTCTACGTCGAGGGCCAGGCCACGCCGTACGGCCAGCCGGTCCGCCACCCCGATCGGCTCGTCACCACCTGGGACGGCGTGCTCGCCAACGGGGACGTGCAACGGCGCCGCGCCGAGATCGCGGCCTTCAACGCGGCCCACGACGACGTCAAGCGGGCTGTCGCGCTGACACCGGTGAAGTTCGGGATCTCCTTCAACCTCACGGCTTTCAACCAGGCCGGCGCCCTCGTGCACGTCTACAAGGACGGCTCGGTGCTGATCAACCACGGCGGCACCGAGATGGGCCAAGGGCTGCACACGAAGATGCTCCAGGTCGCTGCGACGACCCTCGGCGTCCCGCTGCGCCGCGTGCGGCTCGCCCCGACGCGCACCGACAAGGTCCCCAACACATCGGCCACCGCGGCCAGCTCAGGTGCGGACCTCAACGGCGGCGCTGTCAAGAACGCCTGCGAGCAGATCACGGGGCGGCTGGCCCAGGTCGCCGCCGGGCGTCTCGGCGTGCACGCGAACGACGTGCGCTTCGCCGACGGCGTCGTCAGCGGGCTGGGAGGGGGCGAGCCGATCGCCTGGGACGACCTGGTGAGCCAGGCCTACTTCCAGCGGATCCAGCTGTGGGCAGCGGGCTTCTACCGCACCGAGGGCCTGCACTGGGACTCCTCGCGGATGCAGGGCTCCCCCTTCAAGTACTTCGCCTACGGCGTCGCCGCGACCGAGGTCGAGGTCGACGGCTACACCGGCGCCTACCGCACCCGCCGCGTGGACATCGTCCACGACGTCGGGGAGAGCCTGTCCCCGCTGGTCGACATCGGCCAGATCGAGGGTGGGTTCGTCCAGGGCGCAGGGTGGCTCACGCTCGAAGACCTCCGGTGGGACGAGAGCGACGGTCCGACCCGGGGGCGCCTCGCGACCCAGGCCGCGAGCACCTACAAGCTGCCGTCGTTCTCCGAGATGCCGGAGGTCTTCCACGTGTCACTCCTGGAGCACGCACACGAGGAGGGCGTCGTCTACGGGTCCAAGGCGGTCGGTGAGCCACCCCTCATGCTCGCGTTCTCCGTTCGCGAGGCGCTGCGCCAGGCCGCGGCGGCCTTCGGGCCCGAGGGGACCAGCGTCGACCTCGCATCGCCAGCGACACCCGAGGCGGTCTACTGGGCCGTCGAGGCGGCGCGGTCGCAGTCGCCGGGTGCCGACGATCCCACGCGCGCCTCGCGGGCCGGTCTCGCGGTCGGCCATGCCGCCGCGCAGGACTCCCCGGTGTCCAACGGTCTGCCCGCGCTGCACGCCGGCGACGGCGTCACGTCTGCCCAGTCGGTCGGAGCGGGCCGATGAACTGGGTGCGCGCCGTCGAGGCGCTGCGGGAGCAGCGCCGGGCCGGCGTCCTCGTCACCGTGACGGCCGTGCGGGGACATGCGCCCCGCGAGGCGGGGGCGAAGATGGTCGTGGCCGCCGATGCCGAGTGGGACACCATCGGCGGCGGCAACCTCGAGGCGACGGCCGTCGAGCGTGCCCGTGCCCTGATCGAGTCCGGTACGACATCGCCCGAGACGTTCACGATGTCGTTGAGCGACAAGGCTCCCAGCGAGCACGGCCAGCAGTGCTGCGGAGGCGAGGTGACGGTCCTGCTCGAGCCGCTCGCGGTGGTCCCAGCCGTCGCCATCTTCGGCATCGGACACGTCGGGCTCGAGCTCGCCCGGATCCTGGCCCGTCACGACATCGAGCTGCACCTGGTCGACTCCCGCGCCGCCCACGTCGAGCCCGCCCGGCTCCTGCCCCTCAACGATGCGGTCGCCCGCATCCATGTGCACCACTCCCCCGTGCCCGAGGTCGTCCTCGGGCAGGTGCCCGCCGGCACCCACGTCCTGGTCATGACTCACGACCACGCCGAGGATGCGGCGCTCTGCGACATGGCACTGCGCTCCGGACACCTCGGGTCGATCGGCCTGATCGGGTCGTCGTCCAAGTGGCGGCGCTTCGAGGTGCTGCTCCGGCGCGAGGGTCACGACGATGCCGCCCTGGCGCGCATCACGACACCCATCGGCCTGCCCGAGATCCCGGGCAAGGACCCCGCGACCATCGCCGTGAGCGTCGCCGGGGACCTCCTGCGGCGCTTTGCCACCGCACGCGCGGACGCGGAGGTCGTCCGGTGACCATCTACCGGGGCACGGTTCTCGACACGCCCAGCGGGGAGCACGCCTCCGGCATCCGCCTTCGGGCCGACTCCGACATCGCCCTGCGCGTCGTCGACGGCACCATCGTCGAGCGCGGCCCGTTCGCCGAGGTCAGTGGGCGGCATCGCGACGACGACGTCGTCGACCTCACGGACGGCCTCGTGCTCCCTGGGATGGTCGACACCCACGTGCACTTCCCGCAGGTGCGGGTCATCGGCGCCCTCGGTATGCCGCTTCTCCAGTGGCTCGACGAGTGCGCCCTTCCCGAGGAGGCCCGGCTCGCGTCGGTCGACTACGCCCGCGCCGTGGCGACGGAGTTCGTCAGCGGCCTGGTGTCGGCGGGCACGACGACCGCGCTCGTCTTCGGCTCGCACTTCGCGAGCGCGGTCGACGTCCTGTTCGAGGAGGTCGAGCGGGTCGGCGTGCGCGTCACGGCGGGACTCGTCGTCAGCGACCGCTCGCTGCCTGAGCCCCTCCTCAGCAGTCCGGAGCGCACGTACGACGAAGCGGTCGCCCTGGCTCGCCGGTGGCACGGTCGCGGACGCACGAGGTATGCCGTGACACCGCGCTTCTCGTACTCCGCCAGCGACGACATGCTCGACGCCTGTCGGTCGGTCCTCAAGGACGTCCCTGGCACGTGGTTCACATCGCACGTCAACGAGAACGCGGCCGAGATCGCAGAGGTGGCAAGGCTTTTCGTCGACGCACAGGACTACTGCGACACCTACGACCGGCATGGCCTCGTCGGTCCGAAGACCGTCCTCGCCCACAACGTGCACCCGACGGCCCGGGAGCTGGAGCTGCTGGCATCCCAGGGGGCGTCCGTCGCCCACTGTCCCACGAGCAACTCGGCGCTCGGGAGCGGCCTGTTCCCGCTGCGCACTCACATCGAGCACGGCACCAGGGTCGCCCTGGGCTCCGACGTCGGGGCCGGCACGGGGTTCTCGCTGTTCAAGGAGGGGCTGCAGGCGTACTTCATGCAGCAGCTGCTCGGTGACCAGGGCCTTCCGCTCGCCTCCCCCGACCTGCTGTTCCTGGCGACGCGAGCCGGGGCGCTGGCGCTCGGGCTCGACTCCGAGGTGGGTGACCTGTCGGTGGGCAAGCAGTTCGACGCCTTGTGGGTGCGGCCGGTCGACGGCGACCCGCTCGAGGTGGGCCTGCGACAGGCCTGCTCTCCCGAGGATGCCCTTGCCAAGGCTTTTGCGCTGGCGTGCCCCGCCGACGTCGCCGGTGTCTGGGTCGGCGGCGACCGCCTCAAGGGGTAGCCGGTCACTCGCCGTCGGCGAGAACCACCTCGTATGCCGGCAACGTGAGGAAGTCGGGGAACCTGTCGGCGAGCGCTGTGTCGACGAAGAGCTGACGGGCCCTGTCCCACAAGGGATCTGCGTCGAAAACGTCCCACCCGATGCGACCGCGCAGGCCGGCATACTCCTGCTCCACGACATCCTCGACGAGCTCACGCGTCACCGTCTCACCCGAGTCGAGCGCGACGTCGTTGTGGACCCACTGCCAGACCTGGGAGCGGGAGATCTCGGCCGTGGCGGCGTCCTCCATGAGGTTGTTGATGCCGGCGGCGCCATTGCCCGAGAGCCAGGCGTGGACGTACTGGATCCCGACGGCGACGTTGCCCCGCAGGCCTTCGATCGTCCGCGCGCCCGGCGTCTTGTCCACGGCAAGCAGGTCGGCACCGGCGACGGACACGTCGTCACGCTGCCGCTCGAGCTGGTTGGGCCGCTCGCCCAGCGTCGCGGTGAACACCTCCGCACACAACGGCACCAGGTCGGGATGAGCGACCCACGAGCCGTCGAAGCCCGCCGTCACCTCGCGAGTCTTGTCCTCGCGCACCTTGGCGAACGCCCGCTCGTTGACCTCCGGGTCACGGCGGCTGGGAATGAACGCCGCCATCCCTCCGATCGCCATGGCGCCACGGCGGTGGCAGGTGGCCACGAGCAGGTCGCTGTATGCCTTCATCATCGGCGCGTTCATCGTCACGTCGTTGCGGTCGGGCAGGGTGAAGGCCGGCCCCGCGTCGCGGAAGTTCTTGATGATCGAGAAGAGGTAGTCCCAGCGGCCGGCGTTGAGCCCGGCCGCGTGCTCCCGCAGCTCCCAGAGGATCTCGTCCATCTCGAAGGCGGCCGTGATCGTCTCGATGAGCACCGTGGCCCGAACCGTGCCTGACTCCAGACCCAGCACCTGCTCCGCGTGCGTGAAGACGTCGTTCCAGAGGCGCGCCTCGAGATGGGACTCCATCTTCGGCAGGTAGAAGTAGGGGCCCCGCCCCTGGCGCGCGAGCACCTGGGCGTTGTGCGCCATGAAGAGCCCGAAGTCGACGAACGCCGCCACCACTGGACGGCCGTCGATGCGCAGGTGGTCCTCGTTGAAGTGCCAACCCCGCGGACGCGGGAGGATCACCGGCGTCGAGCCGGGGTCGCGCACGGCGTACTCCTTGCCGTCGACGCTGGTGAACGTGATCGTCCCCCGGACGGCGTCGTAGAGGCTCACCTGACCGCCGACGACGTTGCGCCAGTGGGGGGTGTTGGCGTCCTCGAGATCGGCCAGCCAGACCTTCGCCCCCGAGTTGAGCGCGTTGATCGCCATCTTGCGGTCGGTCGGGCCAGTGATCTCGACCCGGCGGTCCTTCAGCGCGTCGGGGGGCGGCGGCACCTTCCAGTCGCCCTCACGCACCTCCCGCGTCTCGGGCAGGAAGTCGAGTGTCTTCCCGCCTGCGAGCGCCGCCCGCCGCGCCACCCGGGCTGCGAGCAGCTCGTCGCGGCGCGCGCCGAACCGGAGCTGGAGGTCGGCGACGAGGTCGAGCGCCTCCGGGGTGAGGATCTCGTCCTGTCGTTCGACGGTGGGGCCGTGGACGGTGATGGACCCGGTGGCAGCCATGCTCGCTCCTTCGCGACTCGGATGGGACTGGACACGCGCACGTCGCGTCGGCGACGGCGCCGGTCGGCCTGCAAGACTTGCGTCACGAGGCTGTGCGCACGGCCCCGCGTGAGTATGATTTCATCATACGGAAAATACTTCTCACAAACGAGAGAGTCTTCTCGGTGAGGCCGACCAGGAGAGGCAGGACCGATGCCCGCACGCACCTCGACCGGCAGAGCGACGTCGAGTGGCGGCTCGAGCGCCCAGTCGAGCGCCCAGTCGAGCGCACGGTCCAGTGCGCGCTCGAGTGCCGCGTCCGGTGGTCGCTCCGGCGACGGCACCGACGGTGCCAAGGGCGCCGGCGGGGTCCAGTCGCTCGACCGGGCGTTCACGATCCTCGAGACGATCGCCGACGCGGGTGGGGTCATCAGCCTTTCCCAGCTCGCCCATGACACCGGGCTGCCGCTGCCGACGATCCATCGGCTCGTGCGCACGCTCGTCGACCTCGGCTACGTCCGGCAGGAGCCCTCGCGACAGTACTCTCTGGGCCCGCGCCTGATCCGTCTCGGCGAGACGACCTCTCGCCGACTCGCGACGTGGGCGCGGCCGCACCTGTCGCAGGTTGTCTCGCGGCTCGGCGAGTCGGTGAACCTGGCGATGCTCGACGGCGACCAGGTCGTCTACGTCGGCCAGGTCATGCCGTCCCAGAACTCCATGCGGATGTTCACCGAGGTGGGCCGTCGTGTCGACCCGCACACGACGGCGGTCGGCAAGGCGATTCTGGCCAAGACCGACGACGCCGCAGTGCGGGCCCTGCTGTCGCGCACGGGCATGGCGACACGAACCACCCACACCATCACCACGCCTGATGAGTTCATCGCCGAGCTCGAGCGCACCCGCGGGCGCGGCTACGCCCTCGACAACGAGGAGCAGGAGCTCGGCGTGCGCTGCGTCGCCGTCGCCGTGCCGGGCGAGGACCGGCTGGCCATCTCGATGTCCGGCCCGCTGCCGCGGATGGGCGACGCCGTGATCGAGACCGCGGTCGAGCCTCTGCAGGCTGCCGCCGAGGCGATCGCGGCCGAGCTGCACACGCGTCCCTGACGGCATCCGCCACCCTCGGGGTGGTGCGGTCAGCGCACGACCATGACCGGGCAGGTGGCGTCGTGGATGAGCCGGTGGCTCGTCGAGCCCAGCAGCATCCCCGCGAAGCCGCCACGCCCGCGCGAGCCGACGACGACCAGGCCCGCGGTCGACGCAAGCTCGGCCAGGACCGGCCCCGGTTCGCCGTAGAGGACCTCCGTCGACACGTCGAGGTCGGGGTTCGCGGCCTTGGCGTGGTCGGCGGCCGCCTCCAGCGTGGTGTCGGCGTGCTGGCGCACCCGGTGGGTCGCGTCACTGCCGGCCTTCGAGGTCTCGACGTACGCCCAGCTCTCCATCGAGGGTGCGTGGGCGACGTACGCGATCCGAAGCGGCGCCCCGGACACGGCGGCGACCTCGGCGGCGGCGACGACCGCGCGGCTGGCGGGGTCGGAGTCGTCGACTCCCACGACGACGGCGCGGTCGGGACCGGGCCGCGGCGGCGCAGCGTCGTCACCGTGCACCGCGCGGACCACGACAACCGGGCACTTCGCATGTGCCGCAACTGAATACGACGTCGAGCCAAGCAGGCCGCCGGCGAGGCGACCGCGGGCACGCGTGCCCGTGACGACAAGGTCTGCCGTCGCGGAGAGCTCCACCAGGGCCCCGGCGGGCGAGCCCATGTCGTTGGACGTCGAGATCGCGGCGTCGTCGAGATGCTGCCCCGCACGAGCGCGAGCGTCGTCGAGGACCGACTTCGACGCGTCGTCGACGGTGTTCTCGTACTCGTTCCCGTCGAACATCGAGAACCCCGGGATCATCCCGAGGTTGACCGCGTGGACGATCGTGAGCTTCGCACCGAGGTCCTTGGCCGTCATGGCCGCCCAGTCCAGAGCCTGCCCAGAGCCCGGCGAGCCGTCGAAGCCGACGACGATCGTTCGGGTGCCGTCCTTGCCGTCCATGTGTGAGTCCTCCTCCTGTGCGGGCGCCATTGGAGCGATCCCTCACGATCATCGTGCCCCTGACCGGCGGACGACAGGTCATTCCCTGCGGGTGATCCCGCTCGCACTCGGTGGCGGGCTCAGGGGGTTGTGCCGCACCCGGACGTTGGGTAGGCCTGGATGCATGACTGACCAGACGGACGACACTCGAGTGCCCCTCATCGATGACGACCGCCGGGACCAGGCCGAGCAGGACGCGCCCCCGCCCGCGCCTCCGGCAGAGAGGCCGGTCGAGATCGACGACCTCGAGATGGACGACGAGTACCACCGCGGTGACGTCGTCGACGACGATCCAGGCGCCGACGGCTGACAAGAGCGAGCCGGCGTATGCCGTCCGGTGGGCTCGTGAGCCCGCCGGACGCCATACGCGCTAGTGGTCGTCAGAGGGTCAGCCGCCAACGGCCGTGAGGGCGTTCACCTGCCCTGCGCCGTACCAGCTGTTGTGTCCGATGCCGCCCTGACAGGTCTGCGGCGCGCCGTTGTCGACGGCCGGGAAGAAGTCGTAGGCCGACGTGTCCGACGGGCACGCGATCGGGTCCACGGCGTTCTGGAGTGCCGCCGCGAGGGCGGCGCCCCGCTTGCCGCTGACGCTCGCGATGAGTGCTCCGACGCCCACGGCATGCGGCGAGGCCATCGAGGTGCCCTGCTGGTAGCAGTAGAGCGTCGGCGGGTTGGTGGAGCTGTCGAACAGACGTCGCGCCTGCAGGCAGTTGTTGATGTCCTGCATCGGCCAGGCAGACAGCACACGACCATTCGGTGCGGCGGCCGTGCGCTGCAGGATCGAGTCGCCCCCGGGTGCGGCCACATCGACGCTGGACGAGCCGTACGACGAGTAGAACGACTTGAGTCCCAGGTTGCCCGTGGCCGAGACGCCCACGACACCCGACACCTCGACCGGCATGACCGCACACGCGTTGGTGACAGCTCGGGTCACCGGCGTCGTGTCGTCGGGACTCGTGACGTCCTGCGTGGGGTGCGAAAGGTCGTCGGCCTGGTTGCCTTCGGCGGCAACGAAGACGACGCCCTTGGACTGGGCGTGCTGGAGGGCCCGCTGCTCGGCCAGCCAGATCGCGCGCTGGTCGGGGTCGTTCTTGCAGTTGAACAGCCACGGGTCGGCGAAGTAGCTGTTGTTCGTGAGGGCCACACCGTGCTCGGCCACCCACATGTACGAGCAGATGACGGCCTCCGGGAAGAAGAACCCGGCCGCGTCGCCGGCCTTGACGCCCGCGATCTTCACGTTGGGGGCCACGCCGACGATGCCGATGCCGTTGGCCGCGGCGGCGATCGTGCCGGCCGTGTGGGTGCCGTGGCCGTTGTCGTCGTTGGTGGGACCGAGCGCCGTCGGTGTCCCGCTCGTGCAGTTGGCGCTTGCGGCCGCGTCGTAGTTGGGCGCGAGGTCGGGGTGGGTGAAGTCGAGGCCGGTGTCGATGTCGGCGACGACGACGTTCGGGCTCCCACCGGAGATCTGGTGGGCCTCGGGGACGTGGATCTGTGTCATGTCCCACTGAAGGCCCGAGAACGTGTCGTTGTCGGTCGCGGGCGCGTTGCCGACCGGCGTGTCGGCGGCGCCGGAGTCGGTACTTCCGTCATCGACGCGCGTGGCGAACTTCGCTGTGGCAGAGGCCCCTTCGACGCCGGTCGTCGCGCGCATGGTGCTCGCGAAGCTCGCGTTGGACGACCTGGCGATGACGACGCCGATCTGTGAGTAGTTGGCGACTACCTGGCCACCGGCTGCGCCGACGGCCTGGGCGGCGCCGGACGTCGATACCCCTGTCTGGTAGACGACGACGTAGGTGGCGGTCCCGGTCTGGGACGTGTCCGCAGCCGACGCACCCGTGGTGGGGCCGACGCCTGCGAGGGCAAGAGCTCCGGCCGTGATGGCGGCCGCGGCGACGAGCATCCGAGTTCTTCCCCGAGAAGCAAAGACGGACATTGATCCTCACTTCCACGACGGTCGCGCGCGACGCGCTCCGTCGACTGACCGTCCCCATTGGCGGTCATGCTGCCGAACGTAGACCCGACCGCAGGCACGAGGAAGACCATCGTCGAAAGCCCCGAGGAGACATGCAGCCTTCGTCCCGTTTTGCGGTCCGAGGTTCGCGCGCCCACGCGCTGGGACCTGGGCCCCGCAGTGAAGGAATGGCGTCGCCGACCGTTGCCGTCCGGGCGAAGTCGCGGGCGGCATACAGGGACCGCTCGTAGCATCGACGGGTGACGCTCCACGAGCGCGCCGAGCAGCTGCGCGCGATGGCTGGGTACCTAGACGATGCGGCCGCGGGCCGTGGACGGCTCGTCTATGTGTCAGGTGAGGCGGGAATCGGCAAGTCGACCTTCGTCGCCCAGGTGGCCATCGACGCGGCCGACCGGGCGCGGGTGGCGGTCGGCACCTGTGACGGATCGGCGACCCCGGCCCCGCTCGGGCCTCTCGTCGAGATGCTTCCGCGCCTGCCTGCCGGGGTGTGGCAGGGCGACTCCTCGCGGCACGAGGTGTTCGGACGGCTGGTCGAAGCGCTGCGCACCCCACCGGGGAGCGAGCCGTATCTGCTCGTCGTCGAGGACGCGCACTGGGCGGACGAGGCGACGCTCGACCTCGTGCGACACCTGGCCCGCCGCATCCACGGCTGCAGCACGCTGGTCGTGGTCACCTACCGGCCCGAGGACCTCGGCACCGGGAGCGGGCTGCGGATGGTGCTCGGGGACACCGCCTCCGCGAACGGCACGCGCCGGATCGACCTGCCCGCGTTGACCCCCAAGGCCGTCGCGGCCATGACCCTCGAGCACGCCCACGAGTTCCCGGCCGATGCGCCCGTAGACGCAGCGCGTCTGCACGCCGTGACGGGTGGGAACGCATTCTTCGTCACCGAGGTCCTTTCCGGCGGGGCCGCCGTGGTCCCGCCGACGGTCCGTGACGCGGTGCTCGCACGCGTCGCCCGCCTGAGCGAGCCCGCCCAGCGCGCCCTCGAGGTCGTGGCTCTCGCAGGGTCCCGGGCCGAGACAGACCTGTTGGACGAGCTGCTCCACGACGGGCTGCTGACGCTCGACGAGCCGCTCGGCCGGGGACTCCTCCACCAGAGCGATGGCGACATCACCTTCCGGCACGAGCTAGGGCGTCTTGCCGTCGCGGACGAGGTGCCGGCGGGGCGCCGGATCCATGTGCACCGCAGGCTGCTCAAGGCGTTGCGACAGCGCAGTGCGGATCCGGCCAGGCTCGCCCACCACGCCGAGGCCGCGGGCGACGCCGAGTCCGTGCTGGAGTTCGCGCCCGAGGCGGGAGCCCGTGCCGCTGCACTCGGCGCGCACCGCGAAGCGGTCGAGCAGTACCGCCGCGCCCTCCGGTTCGCGGACGGTATGCCGCCCGGCGCCGTCCCCGAGACGCGGCGCGCCGACCTGCTGTGGGCCCTCGGCTACGAGCTGTACCTGACCGACGCGATCGAGGGCGCCATCGAGGCGGTGGAGGCGGCCCGGACCATCTGGGAGGGGCTCGGCGAGACCGTGCGGGTCGGGGACGCCTGGCGCTGCCTGTCGCGGCTCCAGTGGTTCGCGGGCGACAACGACGCCGCCGTCGAGCAGTCACGCCTCGCGATCGATGTCCTGGAACCCGGCTCCCCCACCGTCGAGCTCGCCTACGCCTACAGCAACGCGACGCAGCTGCGCATGCTCTCGGCAGACCTGGCCGGAACCCGCGAATGGGGGGACCGCACCCTCGAGCTCGTCGAGCGGCTGCCCGACAGCCCAGGCAGGACGGAGGTGCGCGTCCACGCGCTGAACAACCTCGGCACCATGGAGATCAGCGCGGGCGACTACGTGGCGGGCACGGACCTGCTGACCCAGAGCCTGGCCCAGGCACGGGCAACCGACCTGCACGAGCATGCCGCCCGTGCCTACTGCAACCTCGCGTCGAGTGCCGTCCTCCAGCACCGGAACGCCGACGCACGGCACTACCTCGACGAGGGCATCGACTACTGCACCGATCGCGACCTCGACTCTTGGACGCTATACCTGCATGGATGGCGGTCACGGTTCCACCTCGACCGAGGCGAGCATGCGGAGGCGACCATGGCGGCCGAGACGGTGCTCCAGCACGCCGACGTCGCCTCGGTTGGGGCGGTCGAGCCACTTGTCACGCAGGCGCAGACCCGCGCACGGGCAGGAGAGCCCGGCTCCGAGGCCTTCCTGGATCGGGCCGCAGCCCTCGCCGAGGGGATGCGCGAGGTACAGCGTGTTGCCCCGGTCGTCGCAGCCCGCTGCGAGATCGATTGGCTTGCAGGCGATCTCGACTCGCCAGCGAGACATGCAGCCGAGGCGTGGCCGATCGCGCAGGTGTCAGACTGCCCATGGAACCGCGGCATGATCGCTCGGTGGCTGGGGCCCGCGGACAGCGCGGAGGTGGACCACATCGCGCCGCCGTATGCCGCCGAGCTCGCCGGGCGGTGGCGCGAGGCCGCGACGCTGTGGGCTGCACTCGACTCCCCCTTCGACCAGGGCCTCGCCCTCGCGCGCAGCGACGACCGAGAGTCGCTCACGGAAGCGGTGGCGGTCTTCGAGGGCATCGGCGCTCATGCAGCCGCGGCGCGCGCCCGGGCGCAGCTGCGCGCCCGGGGCTGGCCGGCCCCCAGGTTGCCACGCCCGACAACGCGCGATCACCCGAACGGCCTCACGGCCCGGGAGGCGGAGGTGCTCGACCTGGTCCGCCGTGGTCTGTCGGACGCAGGCATCGCCGAGCGGTTGGTCATCTCCCGCCGCACCGCCGAGCACCATGTGGCCTCGATCCTGGCCAAGCTCGGCGCCCGCAGCCGGCGCGAGCTGGTCGAGATGGGTGGCCTGGCGACGACGAATGGGTAGCGGCCACCCATGACGACGTGCTGCCGGCGACGGACGCTTTACCCGTCAACGACTTCACGGAAGGACCAGAAATGCCACTGTTCATGGACGTCCACTCGCTGGGCGACGGGGTCACGATGAACGACGTCGCCAAGGCGCACCAGGCCGACCTGGCGACCCAGGGCTCACACGACGTCAACTACCTGCGCTACTGGGTCGACGAGGACCAGGGGCAGATCTTCTGCCTCGTCGAGGCACCGGATGCAGAGGCTGCGAACACCGTGCACCGCGAGGCGCACGGCCTCGTCGCCGACCGCATCTACCAGGTGCAGGAAGGGGCCTGAGCCCCGAAGACCTGAAAAGCGCAACCGGGTGAGGGGACCGGGTGACGGCAGCTCCAGCCGCCACCCGGTGCACCCACGCCGTCAGGCGACACGCGTCTTGGGTGCGGTCTCGGCGGTCTTGCCGGGGTCGCGCACCACGATGTCGCCGAGGACCTCGTCGATCGTTGCCATGAGCTCCGCCTCCAGCTTCACGCCCGCAGCCTTGACGTTCTCGGCGACCTGCTCCGGGCGCGAGGCCCCGACCAGGGCCGCGGCCACGTTGTCGTTCTGCAGGACCCAGGCGACCGCGAGCTGCGCCATCGTCAGGCCGGCCTCGTCGGCGACCGGCTTGAGCGCCTGCACGCGCGTGAGCACGTCGTCGTTGAGGAACCGGCTGATGAAGCTGGCGCCGCCCTTCTCGTCGGTCGCGCGCGAGCCCTCGGGCAGCGGCTGGCCCGGGAGGTACTTGCCCGTGAGCACGCCCTGCGCGACCGGGCTCCACACGATCTGGCTGATGCCGAGCTCCTCACAGGTGGGGACGACCTCGCCCTCGATGACCCGCCACAGCATGGAGTACTGCGGCTGGCTCGAGATCAGCTGGAAGCCAAGGTCTTTCGCGAGCTTGTGGCCGTCGCGGATCTGGTCGGCCGTCCATTCGCTCACGCCGATGTAGAGCGCCTTGCCTTGGCGGACGATGTCGGCGAACGCCTGCATCGTCTCCTCGAGCGGGGTCTCGGTGTCGTAGCGGTGCGCCTGGTAGAGGTCGACGTAGTCGGTCTGGAGGCGCTGGAGCGAGCCGTTGATCGACTCCATGATGTGCTTGCGCGACAGGCCCGTGTCGTTCTTGCCGCCGGGTCCGGTGGGCCAGTAGACCTTCGTGAAGATCTCCAGCCCCTCGCGGCGCTCGCCCTTGAGGGCCTCGCCGAGGACGGTCTCCGCGGCAGTGTTCGCGTAGACGTCAGCCGTGTCGAACGTGCTGATGCCGGCGTCGAGGGCCGCACGGACGCACTGGGCCGCAACGTCGTTCTCCACCTGCGAGCCGTGGGTCAGCCAGTTGCCGTACGTGATCTCGGAGATCTTGAGTCCACTGTTGCCGAGGTATCGGAAGTTCATGACCACCACCGTATGCCGCGTCGCCGAGGCGGCCCCATCGGCCCGGTCAGCGGACGCCCGCTGTCTCAGCCGTCGAGCAGGAACGTCGTCATGGGGCCCTTGCCCTTGACCTCGATCGTCCCGCGGGGACGGACCGCGAAGGAGTCATCGAGCGCAGCCGCTACCCGCTCGGTCACCTGGATCTGCCCTGGCACACCATGGGACTCCATCCGGCTCGCCGTGTTGACGGTGTCGCCCCACAGGTCGTAGATGAACTTGCGCCGCCCGATGACGCCCGCCACTGCCGGCCCTGTGTCGATGCCGATCCGCACCGCGAGCCACTCACAGCCCGGCTCGCTCGCGATGTCGGCGATCTCGTGCCGCATCGCCAGCGCCGTCCGGGCGACGGCCGCGAGATGGTCCGGCCTCGGCTCAGGCAGCCCGCCGGCGACCATGTAGGAGTCGCCGATCGTCTTGATCTTCTCGATGCCCTCGGCGTCGGCGTGCCGGTCGAAGGCGGAGAAGATGCGGTCGAGCAGCTCGACGAGCTCGCCGGGCGCCATGACCTGGGACTGCTCGGTGAAGCCGACGAGATCGGCGAAGAGCACGCTGACAGAGTCGTAGTGCTCGGCGATGACCCCGTCGCTCGTCTTGAGCCGGCGGGCGATCGGCTCCGGCAGGACGTTGAGCAGCAGCCGCTCGGACCGCGCCTGCTCGACCTGGAGCGCGGCCAGCGCCTTCTCGCGCTCCTCCACGAAGTAGCCCAGCATCATGTAGGCGCTCACCGTGACGCCGATGACGTTGAGCACGAAGAACGCGATGATCACGCCGGTCGGCAGTCGTGCGGCGTGCTGCGACAGGTACGGGTCGAGCAGTGCAAGGGCCAGGACCACGACGAAGAAGGCCGCAAGGGAGAGCAGCGAGCGCCGCAGGCCGACCAGCGCGAGCGCTGCCAAGGGGACGACGAGCGACCACAGCACGATCCCGCTGGAGGCGACGAACCCGCCGAGCGATGCCTGCAGGAGCGCAGGGAGCACGAGGAAGGTGACGAACTGGGTGGTCCTGAAGACCGCGAAGTTGCCCGTCCGCGACAGGACGAGCAGCCCCACCAGGGTGATCAGCTGGTACGCGGCCGGGATCGCGGCGGACTGCGGGTACCCGAACGCCAGGTACGTGCCGACCCACACGAATGACAGCAGCGCGATGAGCACCGAGGCGAGGATCAGCGTGCCCTGGCGCAGGCCTTCGTCATCGGTGCGCCCCTCGCGAGCGCCGATGGTCGAGAGCCGCTCGAGCAGGCGCTGGAGCGCTCCATGCGACTCGGGCCGTGGCGCGGGTGCGAGGACGTCGGATGCGCCCATGTGCCTGATGCTAGGGCCGGCCGCGCGATGGTTGCGGGAATTGCTCGGTGTCCTGGTCGGGCCAGCCCCTCACATGCGGCGATCGTGGCGTTCACGGCATACCTCGTGCTGGAGCCCTTCTGGGCCACGGCCACCGCGCGCGGCGGGGTCTCAGGAGACCTCACGGTCTTCGCCTTCGATGCCGGCAATCTCGGGTTCGCCAACGCAGCACGTCGGACGCCCAGGCCCCGACGGCAGGGCGGCGATGACCGCCGCACTGAGGGAATTCTGCGACGGGGGGTATGGGGCCCTCATGAACGCGACAAGCACTCGCCTCCAGGAAGCCGGCCCGCTGCCGCTGCCCGCGCGGGCCGCCGTCTCGCTCGAGCAGGGAGAGGGACTGGACAGCACCATCACGCTCGCTGGCCGCATCACTGCTCCTCTGGGTCAGAGTGCACTCGCACGGACCCTGAGCGGCGAGTGGATGGGGCACGCGCTGCATCCGCCGCTGACCGACATCCCTCTCGGATTCTGGACATCGGCCTCGGTGCTCGACCTGGTAGGCGGTTCGGCATCACGCACGGCGTCGCGGCGGTTGGTGGGGTTGGGGCTACTGGCGGCACTGCCCACGGCCGCCTCTGGGTGGACGGAATGGCATGGCGCAGACCGGCCCGTCCAACGGGTCGGCGTCGTGCATGCTGGCCTCAACGTGGCAGCGTTGGCCCTGATGGGCTGCTCATGGGCCGCCAGACGCCGTGGCCGGACGGGCTTCGGGGCAGCCCTCGGGTTTGCTGGTGTCGGCCTGACCGGAGTCGCCAGCTATCTCGGCGGGCACATGGCCAGCGTGCGAAAGGTGTCTAGCCGTCATCCGGCATTCGAGGACTACCCCGAGCCGGGAGGATCCCGTCAGCACGATGTCGGAGCGGCACGTCGCACTGCCTCGTCACCGTCGCCGCACGCGACGGCGACGGACGTCGTCGCTGTCGTGACGGCCCAGCACGCCCAGATCACCCAGCTGGTTCGTGCCGTGGGTCTGGCCCCGACCGATGAACGCGGAGCTGCGCTCCAGAGCTTGTTGGCGTATCTCGCCGGTCACGAGGCCGTGGAGGAGGAGCTGCTCCACCCGCGGGCCGGGTTCGACGACAACGGACCGGTCGGGCAGGCCAGGATGACCGAGGAGACCAGCGTGGGCGAGCAGATCAAGCGGCTCGAGGAGCTGGGGCCACAGTCCGAGGTCTTCCGCACCCAGTTCGGGCTCATCGAGGAGTCGATCGCCAGGCATGCGTCGGCCGAGGAGGAGCAGGAGCTCCCGCGCCTTGCCGCGGGTCTGGGCGATGACGACGCGGCGACCATCGTGCGCGCATTCGAGGCCCAGGCGAGCTCGGCCGCCCGGCGTCACGGCTCGTTCGCCGACATGCTGGAGCAGGCCAAGGAGCAGCTTCGCGAGGTCAGCCTCACCCGGTGACCCGGCTGGCCAGCGGGAACCAGGTGGGACCTGCGGAATCCTCAAGTTCACTCGAACGTTGTAGTGAGTGCGCGCGGCCGCGTCTTGGCCGTGCGCCTTCAATGCGGAGAGAAGGTGGAACGTCATGCAGAAGCGGAAGAAGTACGTGGAGATCGAGGAAGACAACGGGAGTGTCCTGCGGTACTTCCACCACGAGAACGGCGACGGGCTCGTCGAACGGTCGGCCTCCGTCGACCCCACGGCATTCGTCGACAAGTCGGCATACGTCGACGGCGGCGCCCACATCGGCGCCGGAGTGCGAGTCGGCAGCGGTGCGTGGGTCGACCGCGACGCCGTCGTGCACGAGCACGCCGTGATCGGCACCTGTGCCCACATCGGGCCGGAAGCGGTGGTCGGGCGTGGTGCGAAGATCGGGCCCCGGACCAAGGTGGGCGCACGCGCGCGCATCTGGGACCGGGTCGTCCTCGACGGCGACCTGATGATCGCCGACGATACGGTGGTCCGCCGCGCCGGACCTGGCGGGCGCGCGGCCGCCTGACCGCACCGACGGAGTATGCCCACCGGCCTGCCTACAGCCGTGGGTCGGCGGGCTCCGACTCCATCGCGAGCACCGCGAAGACGGCCTCATGGACGCGCCACAGGGGCTCGCCACGCACGAACCGGTCGAGCGACTCGAGACCGAGCGCGTACTCCCGTAGGGCGAGCGACCGTTTCAGCCCGAGGTTGCGCTCACGGAGGCGCTCCAGGTTGCCCGGTTCGGTGTACTCGGGGCCGTAGATGATGCGCAGGTACTCGCGGCCGCGGACCTTGAGCCCGGGCTGGGCCAGGCCCTTGGCGGTGCGGACGAGGTTCGCGAGCGGCTTGACGACCATGCCCTCCCCGCCGGCGTCGGTCAGGTCCTGCCACCAACGGGTCCCGTCGGTGCGGGAGCCTTCGTCGGCGAGGTCGACGACCACCCGACGAGTCGAGCGCCAGAGGTCAGGATCTGCTGCCACGAGCCGGTCGGCCAGGTCCAGATGCCAGATGTGGTCGTGCTCGACACCGACTCCGCCCTCCCAGGCGAGGATCTGGAACGGGGCGAACGAGACGCCCTCGAGGCCCTGGGTCGGCCAGACATAGCGACCGTACGCCTCGACGTATCGCCGCACGTCGTCCTCACGTCGACGGGTACGGTCGAGCAGCTCCACGACCTGTAGGCCGCGGCGGGCGGCACCACCCAGAGCCTCGAGTGCGACGGGCAGCGACGATCCGGCAGCCGCGCCGACAGCGGCATACTGCTGCCGGAGCAGCGCACCGGCCTTGAGCGACCACGGCAGCACCTCGGCGTCGATCACGACCCAGGGCGTGCCGAGCTCGTCCCAGACGCCTGCCGCGTCCATCGCCCGCCCCATGCGGGACAGCAGCACCTCGGTGGTCGGCCGGTCGAACAGCGCACGGCCGGTACGTGAGTACACGGCGCCGGTCTCCCCCGGCCCCGCCCCGAAACGGCTTGCCGCCATCGCGGTGTCGCGCGTCAGCACGAGGACGGCACGCGAGCCCATGTGCTTCTCCTCGCAGACGACACGGTCCACGCCCGCCGCGATGTATGCCGCGAAGGCCTCGCTCGGGTGCTCGAGCAGCCCCGGCTCGGTGGAGGTCGCGACGGGAGCCATCGTCGGCGGCAGATAGGGCAGCCACCGGGGGTGCATCGCGAACCGGCTCATGACCTCGAGGGCGCCCGCGGCGTGGTCGCCGCGAACGCTGATGCGGCCATGGTGCGCGGTCTCGACGACCCGTCGTCCAAGGACATCGGACAGGTGCAGGTCGTCGTCAGCGCGGGTGAGCCCGCCGCCAGCCGCAGGGTCCGCCGCCCCCGCGACGGAAAACGGCTTCACCGGCTCGTACCACACCCGCTCGGCGGCGACCTGGACGACCTCGCGCTCGGGGTAGCGGAGCGCGGTCAGATGACCACCGAAGACGCAGCCGGTATCCAGGCACATCGTGTTGTTGACCCACTCGGGGTCGGGTGTCGGCGTGTGCCCGTAGAGAACCATCGCGGCGCCGCGGTAGTCCTGGGCCCACGGGTACCGCACGGGCAGGCCGAACTCGTCGGTCTCCCCGGTCGTGTCGCCGTAGAGCGCGAACGAGCGCACCCGGCCGGAGGTTCGGCCGTGGTAGGCCTCCTTCAGCCCGGCGTGAGCCACGACGAGGCGTCCGTCGTCGAGGACGAGGTGCGAGACGAGGTCGTAACACCACTTCTCGACCTCGGTCCGGAACTCCTCCGACTCGACGGCGAGCTGGGCCAGCGTGGTCTCGAGGCCGTGGCTCACGGTGACCTTGTTGCCACGCAGCGCCCTGACGAGCTTGTGCTCGTGGTTGCCGGGCACGGCAAGCGCATGTCCGGCTGCATGCATCCCCATCGCGAGGCGCAGCACACCGGGTGTGTCCGGTCCGCGGTCGACCAGGTCGCCCACGAACACGACCTGTCGGCCCTGCGGGTGCTCCGCGTCGACCGGCCGGCCTTGGCCGTCTCGCGCAACGGCGTACCCGAGCTCTTCGAGGAGCCGCACCAGCTCACCGAGGCAGCCGTGCACGTCGCCGATGACGTCGAACGGGCCGTGCTCGTGACGGAGGTCGTTGAGGAGCCGCTCCCTGACCACCTCGACGTCCTCCACACCGCGCAGGACGTGCACCTTGCGAAAACCCTCGCGCTCCAGCCCGCGCAGCGAACGGCGGAGCTGGTCGTGGTGCCGCTGGACCACGCGGGCGCCGAAGTCGCGGTCGGGCCGCGAGCGGTTCCGATCCACGGCCACCGCCACGGGCACGTCCAGGACGATCGCGACGGGGAGCACGTCGTGCTCCTTGGCGATGTCGAGCAGCTGGCGGCGCGCGTCGCGCGCCACGTTGGTGGCGTCGACGACGGTCAGGCGCCCCCGCGCCAGCCGCCGCCCGACGATGTAGCCCAGGACGTCGAACGCGTCCTTCGAGGCTGACTGGTCGTTCTCGTCGTCGGCGACCATGCCGCGGCAGACGTCGCTCGATACGACCTCGTAGCGGCCGAAGTGCCGGGCCGCGAAGGTGGACTTGCCCGAGCCCGACGCCCCGACCAGGACGACGAGGCTCAGCTGCGGGACCGTGATCTGGCGCGTCATGTCGACACCCCCTCAGCAACCGAACGGGGTGCGCTGCCGACCGGCTCGGAGGGCGCGTCCGTCGGCGCGCTGGAGGCCGTCACCTCCGCCCGCGAGAAGACCGCGAGCTGCGTCGGACACCCGTGGTCCGGGTGCTCTGGGCCGATGCCGCCCAGCTCGACGGCATACCCGAACGCATCCCCGACGTGACCCGCCCACGCCGCGAGCTCGGCGCGGGACCACTCGAAGCGGTGGTCGGGGTGGCGCAGGTCTCCGGCGGGCAGCGCGGTGAACAGGACGTTGTAGTCGGCGTTCGGCGTCGTCAGCACGACGTGGGCGGGCCGTGCGTGCCCGAAGACGGCCCTCGAGACGTCCGGCAGCCGGTCCGGGTCGACGTGTTCGATGACCTCCATGAGCACGACCGCGTCGGCTCCCGCGATCTCCTGGTCGCGATAGGTGACCGACGACAGGCGGAGCCGGACCCTGGCCCGCTGGCTGTCGGGCAGTCGGTCCAGCCGCAGGCGCTTCTCCGCCTTGGCGAGCGCTCGCGACGACACGTCGACTCCGAGAACATCGGAGAAGGACGGATCGGCCACGAGATCGGCCAGCAGGGCGCCCTCACCACAGCCGAGGTCGACCACGCGTCGCGCGCCGAGCCGCCGCAACGCCGACAGCACCGCCTCGCGGCGAAGGCGCACGAGCGGCACACCGGCGACGACGGTACCTGCCCGCGCGTCCGCCTCGGCACCGCCGAAGGCGAGTCCTGACCCATCGTCCGAGCCGTCGGCGGCTCGCCTGTCGAGGCTCGGGTCAACGAGCGCACCATCGCCGGCCGGCTGGTCGTCGATCTCCTCGAGACGCTCGGTGGCCTCGCGGGCCAGCGAGCTCTGGCGGGCCAGGTAGCGGTGAGCGATGAGATCGCGCTCCGGGTGATCACCCAGCCAACCGCCACCCGTGCGGACCAGCTTGTCCACCTCGTCGGGGCTCACCCAGTAGTGCTTCGCCCCGTCGAGGACGGGCAGCAGGACGTACAGGTGCCCGAGGGCGTCGGCGAGCACCTGCTCGCCTCGCAGGGTCAGGTCCACGTACTCCGACAGCCCCCACTGGGCTCGGGCCCGGTCGAGCGGGATCGGCCGCGCCTCGACGTCCCACCCCAGCGGCTCGAAGAGCAGCCTGACGAGGTCGGGCCCGCCCCGGCGGGCCGGCACCGCGGGCACCCTCACCTCCAGGGTCAGGCGGGCCCCTTCGAGATCGGGACGCGCCGCGCACCGGCCCTTCATGGCCGTGCCGAACACGCGACCCAGCGCGACAGCGAGCAGGGAGGACGCGGCATACGGCCTGTCGTTGACGTACTGCGCGAGAGCGAAGCCGTCCGCACCGAACCGCTTGTTGCGCACCAGGCCGACCGGGTCGACCTCGAGGAGCAGTGCGACCGAGCACCGCTGCGCCGTCGACTCCGGGTAGAACACGTGAGCCACACCGACCGAGGACTCGAAGGACTGCACTCGGTCCGGATGCTTGTGCAGCAGGAAGCCGAGGTCCGAGGCCACCGGAAACCCGGGCGCCGAGGTCGCAGTCAATGTGAGCAGCACCGGCACATTGTGTCCGAGACCCGGGTCCGAGGTCGTGGCAATAGTGCCGCGGTTGGAGCGCGCCGGCTACGGCCGGGGTCCGCAGGGCGACACCGCGAGAGCGACGCACTCGGCATGGGCCTGCTCGAAGTGGTCCTCCGCGGCGAGCCCGATCCCGAGCGCACTCAGGGCAGGCGACAGGGCCAGGCATGCCAGTGCGGCCGCGAGCAGCCATCTCGCGCGCGGCGGCGGCGCCAGCATCGCCCGCGCCCGGGCGACGACGGGTCCGCCGCTCATCTCGAGCACCGCGGTCCATCGACTGTCCGGCCGCAGCGGCACCGTGGACTTGGCAGCGGCGGCGTGCGCCAGCGCCTGCGCGACCAGCGTGCGGTCGCCCACCTCGCGAGCTGCGGACTCGTCGGCCCACCGCTCGACGGTGTCCCTCACGGTCGACACGGCTGGGCGAAGCAGCGGGTTGGCGGCTGCCGCCAGCTCGGTGGCCTGGATGTACAGCTGGTGATGGCCCCTCACGTGGGCGTCCTCATGGGCGAGCAGCACGCGCCGCTGCGCAGGGGTGAGAGCGCGCAGCATCCCCGTCGACACCACGGCTCGGCCCGGCAGGCCGGGCAGGCCCTGGACGGCGAAGGCGTCGGGCCGCTCGTCGTCCAGCACGACCAGGCGGTCAGCACCCGGCAGACGGTGGCACGCCAGTCCGGCGTCGGCCATGGACCGACCGGCGACCACGAAGCGCCGCAGCGCGGCGACCGCGAGCCACCCGACCAGGACGGCCGCCGCGACGCCGAGCCACAGGGGTGGCGCGCCCACGCCCACGTCGGGCGACCACATGGCCGCTCGTGACACGGCTGGGATGGCAGCGGCCGCGACGAAGGCCGCGACCGCGAGGGCGAAACCGGTGGCGATGGCGGTGAGCAGCGCCGCGGTCGTCAGGATGGGCACCGCGGCGGCGGGTGGCAGCAGGCCCGCCACACGCTTCGACACCTGAGCCAGCAGGACCCCGGCCACCAGCGGGGTCAGCCAGAGCAGCGACGTGGTCACCGCGCGCCCTCCCTCAGACCTGCCGGCGATCGCCGGGCGGGGGCGGAGTTGGGCGGATGCCGGGACCTGAGGAGGTTGCGTCGGCGTCGTTGGCGCCACCGGTCAGCAGGCTGGCCAGCAGTGCCCCGTCCTCGGTGGACAGGTCTGCGACGAAGCGGGCCAGCACCCCGGCGCGGTCAGACTCGCCCTCGAGAAGACGGTGCATGCGATGGGCGGCCATGGAGGCGTCGACGTCCTCGACCGGGGTCGCCAGCTCGTAGACGAAGGCACGGCCGCGTTTGTGGCGGCGCAGGACGCCCTTGTCGTGCAGCCGCACCAGGGTCGTCATCACCGTCGTGTAGGCGAGGTCGGGGCCTAGCTCGCCGTGCACGTCGCCCGTCGAGACCGGCGTCGCCGAGGCGGCCACGGCCGCGAGAACGTCTCGCTCCAGTGCGCCGCGAGCACGCGACGCACGGTCACCGACTGCCATGAACTTGCCTTCCGTGGTCATAACTACTACAAAGATGATAGTAGTCAGAGCTCGTCACGACCATCATGCACGTGAAGGGCGGGCTGGACCCAATCCCGTGCTCCGCGACCAGCCCGACCTCATGGCTCAGGTCGCACCCACACTGAAGGAGACCCGCCCGATGCATGCCACTGCTGCGAGCTGGCTCGACCCGGCGACGCTCCTCACCCGGTTCGGCACCGCCTTCCTGTGGGTGAGCGTCGCGTTCGTCTTCATCGAGTGCGGCTTGCTGTTCCCGTTCCTGCCCGGGGACTCGCTGCTGTTCGCGATCGGCCTGTTCGTCGCGAACGGACAGCTGCACCTGCCGCTCGGCGTGGTGCTGCCGGTGCTGTTCGTGGCAGCGATCGCGGGCAACGCAGCGGGGTACGAGATCGGCCGCGCCGCCGGTCCTGCGCTCTACCGCCGCGAGGGCCGCTTCGTGAACGCCGAGCACCTGAACCGGTCACATGCGTTCTTCGAACGCCACGGCAGCAAGGCCCTGGTGCTCGGCCGCTTCGTGCCCATCGTGCGCACCTTCATCACCGTCGTCGCCGGAGCCAGCCGGATGAGCCGGCGCCACTTCCTGACGTGGTCGGCCGTCGGGGCGGCGATCTGGGTCACGGCTCTCACGCTGCTCGGCTACTATCTCGGCCGCGTGTTTCCCGGACTTCAGAGCCGCATCGACCTGGTCGTGGTCGGACTCGTCGTGCTGTCCGTGGTCCCCGTGGCCATCGAGTGGCTACGCCACCGCGGCCGCGTACCCACATCACGGGCGACCCGGTCGACGCAGAGCTCCGGGGCCAGACCGGTCTCCGCCGACGCCTCGACCTTCGACTCAGCGACCACCATCCGCGAGGCAGCCTCCAGCCCGGCGCCGCTGCGCCACGACGAAGGACAATGGTGACCAGCCCCATGGACCTGAACGAGAACCTCTTCGCCTCGATCAACGACTTCGCCCGCGCGACGCCGTGGCTCCAGGGCGTCGTGACCGCCTACGCCACGTACGGCGTGGTCCTCTTCGGGGCTCTGATCCTGCTCGCCCTGTGGCGGGCCAGGCATGCCCCCCACGCCCGGCTCGCCGCGGCGGCCTGGGCCGGCGTCGCGACCCTCCTCGCCGTGGCGCTGAACCAGCCCATCGTCTCCCTCGTGGCCGAGCGGCGCCCCTTCATGGTCCACCCCGACGCCCTCGTGCTCGTCGCCCGTAGCACCGACTGGTCGTTCCCCTCCGACCACTCCGTCATGGCCGGTGCGTGCGCGGTCGGTCTGCTCATCGCGGCGCGACGCCTCGGCGTGATCGCAGCCGTGGCAGCAGTCCTCATGGCCGCCGCACGCGTGTATGTCGGCGCTCACTATCCGCAGGACGTCGTGGCCGGCCTCCTCTTCGGTGCTCTCGTGGCCGGCCTCGGCTGGTACGCACTGCGCGTGCCCCTCACCCTGCTCACCGCAAGGCTGCGGCGCGTCCCGCAGATCGACGCGTGGTGCGCACCTCGCCCCGAACACCCCCGACCCAGCGTCTGAACACCATGCTCGGCGACCTTCTGGACAAGATCCTCAACGCTCCCGCACCGTGGGTGCTGGCTGTCGTCGGGGCGATCGTCTTCGCCGAGGACGCGCTCTTCGTCGGTTTCGTCCTGCCCGGGGAGACCGTGGCCATCCTGGGCGGCGTTGCCGCGAACCGCGGCCACGTCCCGCTGCCCGCCGTCCTGGCGGTCGTGATCGTCGCGGCCGTCGTCGGAGACTCGGTCGGCTTCGAGGTCGGCCGACGTCTGGGACCGAGGATCCTGGGTCTGCGCGTGCTGGCACGACATGGGAGCCGCATCGACGATGCTCGAGCGTTCCTCACCCGCAGGGGTGGCTGGGCCGTGCTGCTCGGCCGCTGGATCGCGTTCTTCAGGGCGGTCATGCCCGCTCTCGCGGGCACGTCCGACATGAGGTACCGGACCTTCCTGACGTTCAACGTCGCGGGCGGCGTGATCTGGGGCACCGCCGTCGTCCTCGCCGGGTATATCGCCGGTGCGTCCTACACCGCTGTCGAGCAGGCCCTCGGCAAGGACGCTGCCATCATCGTGCTCGGGCTGGCCGTCGTCGCACTGGTCATCTGGCAGCTGCGACGACGGCGAGCCGAGAGGGTGACCGCCCAGCCGGACGAGTGACCCGCCGGGCTGGAGCGGGCGTTGCGCGACTGGTCATCCACCGAGGACCGCTCGGGCGCTCGTGGCGGGGTCGAGGTCGAGGCGGCGGAGCAGCTGTGCGTTGAGCGCGACGACAACGGTTGACAGGGACATGAGGATCGCGCCGACCGACATCGGCATGACGAACCCGACCGGGGCGAGCACACCTGCAGCAAGCGGCACCGAGATGAGGTTGTATCCCGCTGCCCACCACAGGTTCTGCTTCATCTTGCGATAGCTCGCACGCGACAGCTGGATGACCGACAGCACCGAGCGCGGGTCGTCGCTGACGAGGATGACCCCCGCCGAGGCAATGGCCACATCCGTGCCGGCCCCGATGGCCAGTCCGACATCCGCCTGCGCCAAGGCCGGCGCATCGTTGACGCCGTCACCGACCATGGCGACCGTGAGCCCCTCCTGCTGCAGCTGGCGGACCCGGGCGGCCTTGTCCTCCGGTCGAACTCCCGCGAAGTACCGTTCGATCCCCAGCTCGCCGGCCACGGAGGCGGCCACGGCTTCCGCGTCGCCAGTGATCATCACGACCTGGATGCCCAGTCGCCGCAGGGCCGCGACCGCCTCACGCGACTCGGGACGGACCTCGTCGGCGAGGGCCAGGCCGCCGAGGACGCGGCCGTCACGCACGACGTGCAGGATGGTCGCGCCCTCGCGCTGCCACTGCTCGGCCTCGGGAACCTCGTCGAGGCCGAGGTGCTCGAGCAGGCGAGGGCCTCCGACGTGCACCTCGGCACCGTCGACCGTCGCCGTGACGCCAACCGCGGGCGACGAGCTGAAGTCGTATGCCGTCGGCACGGTGAGCTCGCGGCTCGCCGCGGCGCGAACGACGGCCCGGGCGAGCGGGTGCTCGCTGTCGGCCTCCGCAGCTGCCGCTACGGCGAGCAGGAGGTCCGTCGCGACGCCGTCGGCGGTGGCGATGTGAGCGACGGTCGGCTCGCCCTTGGTCAGGGTGCCGGTCTTGTCGAAGAGCACGGCGTCGACCACACGCATCTGCTCCAGGGCGAGCCGGTCCTTGACGAGAACCCCTCCGCGCGCGGCACGCTCGGTGGCGATCGACACCACGAGCGGGATAGCGAGGCCCAGGGCGTGGGGGCACGCGATGACCAGGACGGTGATGGTCCGCACGACGGCCTCGTCGGGCTGTCCGATGACGGTCCAGACGATCGCCGTCAGCAGGCCCGAGCCGAGCGCGAACCAGAACAGCCAGCCCGCGGCGACGTCGGCGATCCGCTGTGCCCGAGAGGTCGAGGCCTGAGCCTCGGCGACCAGGCGCTGGATGCCGGCGAGGGCGGTGTCGTCACCGGTGGCGGTCACCTCGACCCGTAGTCCCGAGTCAGTCGCCACCGTGCCCGCAGTCACCGAGTCGCCGATGGTCCGGGTGACGGTGCGGGACTCCCCCGTGATCATCGACTCGTCCATCGCTGCACGCCCGTCGACGACACGCCCGTCCGCGGGGACACTGCCACCCGGACGGACGAGGACGACATCCCCACGGCGCAGCTCGGACTGCGCGACCGTGACCACCGCGCCGGCCTCGATCCGTTCCGCCTCGTCGGGCAGGAGGGCGGCGAGGGAGTCGAGTGCGGACGTCGTCTGGGCGAGCGACCGCATCTCGATCCAGTGACCGAGCAGCATGATGACGATGAGCAGGGCCAGCTCCCACCAGAAGTCGAGCTGATGGTGCAGGAGACCCAGGCTGGCGCCCCACGACGCGACGAACGCGACGGTGATCGCGAGCGCGATGAGCAGCATCATCCCCGGTTGACGGGACCGGATCTCCGACACGGCTCCAGCGAGGAACGGCCGGCCGCCCCAGAGGTACATGACCGTGCCCAGGACCGGCGACACCCACTCGACCCAGCCACCGTGCGGCAGGTCATAGCCGAGAAGCATCGCGAACGTGCCGGACATGGCCACCGTCGGCACCGCCAGCACCAGCATCAGCCAGAAGAGCCGACGGAACTGACCGACATGGTCGCCATGGTCGCCATGGTCGACATGGTCGCCATGGGCGCCAGGTCGAGCGTGGGCCTCGTGACCGCCATGGGCCTCGTGACCGCCACGGGCCTCGTGAGCGCCGTGGGCCTGGTGGCCGCCGTGGTGCTCGTGACCGCCATGCGCCTCGTGGCCGCTGTAGTGGTGCTGCTCGACGTCGTTGCTGGGATCGTGCTGGTTGTTGCCGGCGAAGGTCTCAGTGTGTCCGGGCTCGATGGTCGGTGACATGGCGTCCTCTCCTGAGTCGCATCCAACATACCCCCACAGGGTATGCATGGCGCAACCAGGGCGACGCCGTGCGCATTCCCGGAACACACGCTGGGGCGGCACCTTTCTCAGGTGCCGCCCCAGTCGTCGCTAGGTCAGCCCGCCGACCGTGATGACCTTTCGCCCAACGACTTTCAGCTGCAGCCGCTCGTGCTGCCGCAGCCCTCGCAGACGTAGCACGACCCGGCCGGGCGCATCTTCGTCCCGCAGGTCAGGCAGATCGGTGCATCGGCTGACTGGCCGGAGAACTTCTCCAAGAGTTCCGCCGACGAGTGGACCTCGCCGGACACCTCGCGAGCCGACGCGGCACCCGCGCCGAACTTGATCTCGACCTGTCCGGCCTGCTCCGACCGGGCCTCGGGCTTCGGGTCCGCCTTCGCCTCAGGCTTCTTCGCCACCGGCGTCGACTGCTGCAGGGAGGCAAGCTCCTCCGCCAGCTCTTCGTCGTCGTCGGAGTCGTCGGCCTCGATCGCCTCGTACGAGCCGGTCTCGACCTGGCGCGCCCGCTCGGCGGCGGTGTGGATGCCCATGAACGATCGGGTGTCGAAGTCGAGGTAGTCCAGAGCGAGCCGCCGGAAGACGTAGTCCATGAGCGACTGCGCCATCCGCACGTCCGGGTCGTCGGTCATGCCGGCCGGCTCGAACCGCAGGTTCGTGAACTTCTCGACGAACGTCTCGAGCGGCACGCCGTACTGCAGACCGACGGAGACTGCGATCGAGAAGGCGTCCATCACGCCGGCAAGGGTCGAGCCCTGCTTGCCGAACTTCAGGAAGATCTCGCCGAGCTGCCCGTCGTCGTACGTGCCGGCCGTGAGGTACCCCTCGGCACCGCCGACGGCGAACGACGTCGTCTGCGAGGTGCGCCGCTTGGGCAGCCGCCGACGGACGGGACGGTACTCGATGACCTTCTCGACCTTCACCTCGGCGGCGGGCTCGCCCGAGGCCTTGGCCTCCTTGGCCGTGGACCCCGCATCGGACAGCGGCTGGCCGACCTTGCAGTTGTCGCGGTAGACCGCGAGCGCCTTGAGGCCGAGCTTCCAGCCCTGCAGGTAGACGTCCTCGATCTCCTCGACCGTCGCCGACTCGGGGAGGTTGACGGTCTTGCTGATGGCGCCGGAGAGGAACGGCTGCGTCGCAGCCATCATCCGCACGTGGCCCATCGGGGAGATCGCGCGCGCGCCCATGGCGGTGTCGAAGACCTCGTAGTGGTCGGGCTTGAGCCCGGGGGCGTCGATGACGTGTCCCTTGTCGGCGATGTACTCGACGATCGCCTCGATCTGCTCCTGCTGGTACCCGAGCTTCTTCAGCGCCCGCGGGATCGTGAGGTTGACGATCTGCATCGAGCCGCCGCCCACGAGCTTCTTGAACTTCACCAGAGAGAAGTCCGGCTCGATACCCGTGGTGTCGCAGTCCATCATGAAGCCGATGGTCCCGGTGGGTGCCAGCACGGAAGCCTGCGCGTTGCGGTACCCGTTCTTCTCACCGAGCTTGACGACGTCGTCCCACGCCTTCGTCGCGAGCTTGTGGACCGACAGGTCCATCGCGTCCAGGGTCTTGATGCTGTCGTTGGCCGCCTGGTGCTTGCGCATGACCCGCTTGTGGGCGTCGGCGTTGCGCGCGTACCCGGCATACGGCCCGACGACCGCAGCCAGCTCCGCTGAGCGCTTGTAGGCCGCGCCGGTGAGCAGCGAGGTGATGGCCGCGGCGAGCGACCGGCCGCCCTCCGAGTCGTAGCCGTGACCGGTGGCCATGAGCAGCGCGCCGAGGTTGGCGTAGCCGATGCCGAGCTGGCGGTAGTTGCGGGTGGTCTCCCCGATCGGCTCGGTCGGGAAGTCCGCGAAGCAGATCGAGATGTCCATCGCCGTGATGACGAGCTCGACGACCTTCTGGAACGTCACAGCGTCGAACGTGTCGTCATCGCGCAGGAACTTCAGCAGGTTGAGCGAGGCGAGGTTGCACGAGCTGTTGTCCAGCGACATGTACTCCGAGCAGGGGTTGGACGCGGTGATGCGACCGGTCTCGGGGTTGGTGTGCCAGGCATTGATGGTGTCGTCGTACTGCAGGCCCGGGTCGGCACACTCCCACGCGGCCTTGGCGATCTTCTCGAAGAGCGTGCGGGCCTCGACCTTCTCGATGACCTCACCGGTGAGTCGGGAGCGCAGGCCGAACTCGGCGCCGTCCTCGACGGCACGCATGAACTCGTCGGTGACCCGGACCGAGTTGTTGGCGTTCTGGTACTGCACGGACACGATGTCCTTGCCGCCGAGGTCCATGTCGAAGCCGGCGTCGCGCAGCGCGCGGATCTTGTCCTCCTCACGCGCCTTGGTCTCGACGAACTCCTCGATGTCGGGGTGATCGACGTCGAGGACGACCATCTTGGCGGCGCGGCGGGTGGCTCCGCCGGACTTGATCGTGCCGGCAGACGCGTCGGCGCCCCGCATGAAGGACACCGGACCGGAGGCCGTTCCACCGGAGGAGAGCAGCTCCTTGGAGGACCGGATGCGCGAGAGGTTGAGGCCCGCGCCGGAACCGCCCTGGAAGATCTTCCCCTCCTCCTTGTACCAGTTGAGGATGGAGTCCATCGAGTCGTCGACCGAGAGGATGAAGCAGGCCGAGACCTGCTGCGGTGACTTGGTGCCGACGTTGAACCACACCGGCGAGTTGAACGAGAACACCTGGTGCACCAGGGCCCAGGTCAGCTCGTGCTCGAAGACCTCCGCATCGGCCGGGGTCGCGAAGTAGCCGTGCTGCTTGCCTGCCGCCACGTAGGTCAGCACGACGCGGTCGACGAGCTGGCGCAACGACGACTCACGGGCGTCGGTGCCGACCGCGCCGCGGAAGTACTTCGTCGTGACGATCGTGCTGGCGTTGATCGACCAGAAGTCGGGGAACTCGACCCCGTGCTGCTCGAAGATCGTCTCGCCCGTCTTCCAGTTGGTCTGGACGACGTCGCGCTTCTCCCACGTCACCTCGTCGTACGGGTGCACGCCTGGCGTGGTGTAGATGCGCTCGATCTTGACGCCTTTGGCGCCAGCCCTCGAGCGCGAGGTGCGGTTACCGATCTCCGTCATGTCGTACGGCCTCCCTGACCGTGGTGGCCCCGTCGCGGAGCCGCGTACCTGTTCGTCTTCGTCTCTGTGCTCTCTGCCAGTCTCTCGCCGGGGTCTGACAGTCCCCGCAGCCGCACGGCCAGCCCGGGCTCGCCCAGGTTCCTTGCGACGGCGACTTCGTGGAGGGGTGGTTACCGCTTCGCGCCGATCTCGGGCCGAGCACCTGGCTCCTGCCCGAGCGCGTCACGTTCGGCTCGAAGGAGCGCGATGGCTCCCTCGAAGTCCTCGAGGCTCTCCCACGCCTGGTAGACGCTGGCGAACCTCAGGAAAGCGACCTCGTCGAGCTCGCGGAGCGGCTCGAGGACGGCCATGCCGACCTCGTGCGCCTCGATCTCGGCGTTTCCTTGCGACCGGATGGTCTCCTCGACCCGCTGGGCGAGCAGGGCCAGGTCGTCCTCGGTGACGGGGCGGCCCTGGCAGGCCTTGCGCACGCCCGAGAGCACCTTGGCCCGGCTGAACGGCTCCGAGGCACCGGACCGCTTGATCACGTTGAGGCTCGAGGTCTCGAGGGTCGTGAAGCGGCGGTTGCACTCGGGGCACTGCCGGCGGCGGCGGATGCAGGCGCCGTCGTCAGTGGTGCGCGAGTCGATGACCCGTGAGTCGGTGTGGCGGCAGAACGGACAGTGCACGTGCCGTCACCCCCTTCCCTACCGGTTGTCCCACAGTGCCGTTGTGCAACATCGCCCAAGCCGCCCGTATGCCGTCCGCCGGCCCTGTGGAGCGAGCCCGGTCTCGGCCGGGTTCGTGGACCGGCCAAGACCGGGGACCGGCCTCCTGGGGATGACGCTGGGGACGACGTGGGGATGACCTGTGTGTAACCCCCGTTGTTCTGGGGACTACATGTGGATGTCTTACATCCGTGTAACTACTAGATGTAGGGGTAACTGTAGGCACGTCGTCGTCCCCTCGCAAGCACCTGCGGCGGCCACGGCGTGCCACCCCGCTGACCTGCACAAACGCCACACCAGTCCCATTCGTCTCGGCGTGTCGCGAGACGCGAACCCAAGATGTGGGGGTCAGACTGCGGCCCGACTCCCCCATCTGCGTTCCGGGCCGGACCTCCGTGGGCATGGCGGACCGCCCGGGCTCGTCAGCCGGCCCGGGCGCTTCTCGACGGCTCAGAGCAGGTTCGCCTCGAGCGCGCGGACCCGGCCCGCGAGGCCCTTGAGCAGAAGCAGGGCCGTGTGCGGATGCTCCTCGATCAGGTCGGAGAAGGCGACGGCCGAGAGCCGGAAGGCGGTGGCACCCTCGGGACCGCTCGTGACCGTGGCCGACCGCGTCGCGCCGTCGATGAGCGACATCTCGCCGAAGTAGTCCCCCCGCGCGAGCTGCCCCACCTGATGGCCGTCGACGCTGACCTCGGCGCTGCCGCCGATGATGAGGTACATCCCCGTGCTGTTGTCTCCCTGGGTGACCATCTCGACCCCGGGACCAACCTCGACGGTCGAGCCGCGCGCGATCATCTCGTCGACCAGGTCGTCGGGCAGCTCACAGAAGAGCTCGACCGCGCAGAGCGATTCCTTGAGACTCATCCGTCTCTCCTCCTGTCCGCCACGTTGAGGCGCTGCCCCAGACGGTAGACCTCGCAGCCCGCGAACGGGAGGGCAATGGCCCCAAAGGGGGGTCTCTCAGCGTTCGGGGACCAGCACCGGCCACCGCATCGGGTCGAACGGCCCCGAGCCGGGCCCGATCGTGGTGCACGCCCGCTCGTCGCTGCTCTCCGGGGAGAGCAGGTCGGGCCGACCTGCAAGGACGGCCACGAGGTTGCGGGCGCTGTCGGTGCCGTCGCGCATGTAGTCCGAATGGCCCACCGCGGTCCGCCGCAGGTCGACGAAGTCGGACCGTGGCCGCAGCCAGTGGTTGCACCCCGAGCCGGGCTTCTTGAGGGCGAACGTCGAGAGTCGAGTCGCCCCGAGCACGTCGGCGGCCTTGGTGCCGTGGACGATCCAGCCGTAGTCGGCGACATCGTCGCCGATCGCGTGCAGGACGTTGAGAGCGCCCGGCTTGAGGCCCGTCTCTGCCACGCTGGAGAAGGGCAGCCCAGGGGCACCGAAGATCGCCACGTCGTCGATGGCGCTCGTGCGCAGCACGGCGAAGCCGGCGAGCACCGCATCGTACGAGTGCGCCCAGACGACCTGGTGGGCGGGTCGGTCCCGGGCCGCGTCGAGTCCGGTTACGAAGTCGGCCAGCGCGTCGGCATTGTCGCGAGCAAGCTTGGCGTTCAGGACGTTCCGGTCGATCGAGGTGACGATCTCGCTGACCTGGGGCGCGTTGTACCCCATCCAGGTCACGGCGGCGACGTCATCCCCGCGTGCGACCGTCAGCGCCTGCGCACGCAGCCGTTCGAGGTCGTCGTCGTACCGGCGAAGATCCCCTCGGGCCGTCGTGGAAAGGCCACCGACGTAGGTGACGACGTGGCGGGCCCGGTCCGGGTCACCCAACGCGACCACGACCTTGACGTTGGTGTCGGTCGCATCGACGAGGAGCAGCCGGCGCTGCACGCCGTCGCGCCGGCTGAGCACCTCTCTGATGGCCCGAAGATCCTCGAGCCGGTCGTGGGCGCGCGTCCGCTCGCTCCCGTCCCACAGGGGGGCGCCCTCTGCTCGGCGCGCCCCATCCTGCGCATCTCGCTCCGCCCGGGCGAGCAGGACCAGGTTGGCGGCGTGTCGATCCGATGCTGGGATCCCGTCTCGCGGACCCACCCACTGGGGATGGTCGGCGATGACGCGACCAGACTCCTCGTCCGTCAGCGACCGCCACCACGCCGAGGATGCGTAGACGCTCCTGGCGTCGCGCCCCGGCGGCGGGGGTGGCACCACCGAGAGCACGCCGGTGCCCGACATCACGGACGCCCCGTTGGGGCCGCCCTGCGTCCGTGGTGTCTGTCGCGTCCGCGGCGTGCTCGCCGGGCTCTCCAGCGCTGCTGCCAGCAGGCCCAGCGCCAGCTCCAGGTCGGTCAGCGCCGCGACGCGCACCGCCTCGGCGAGGGCGGCCATGACCTCCGCGCGCATCAGCTCGTCCTCACGCGCCACGTGGGCGTCGAGCACGGGATCGCCCGACGTGCCACGCACGGGCAGGAAGATCTGCCCGTCGTGGTCCACCCAGGCGCCCGCAGCCGCCGCTCGGCGGTCGGCCTGGTGGACCAGCTCGGCCGCCGCCGCGAGCCGCAGCGCGGCATGGCTCAGTGCCTGACCGCTTGCCCCGATGCTGGCTGCGAGCCCGGCCAGCCTGCCGACGACCAGGGCTGACCGGTTGGTGGCCGCGGTCGAGGCAAGGCCGGACCAACGGCGTTCTTGTCGGCCGCCGAGCAGGACCGTCTGGATGATCTGGCGCACCTGCTCGCGCTGCTCCTCCAGCCGGCGGCTCGTGGCCGAGAGCTGCTCGGGCCGGCTGGACCTGATGGCACCCACACTGATCGTCATGGGCCAGCAACCCGTCCCCGGTCGACCACAGCTCCTTGGTCGTCCACAGCTCCTGGGTCGGCCACAACGCGGTCGGCCACGGCGCGCCCCACAGCCCGCTCGACCGCGTCGTACGACTCGGCGGCCGCGACGAGCTCGCCTCCCAGGCTTCGCAGCATCCACCTCGTGTCGGACACCCGCGACTCCCACACCGAGGCGAGCCGTGCCACAGCACCGGCCACGCGGCCTCCGGGCAGACCCGTCGCGACCGAGCCCATCACTGGCACGATGCCCAGCCGTTCGAGTCGCGACAGCGCCAGGTCCACGGCGTCGGCGCTGTCGTGCAGCGCGTCCGTGTCCACCGCATACCGCATACCTGCACTCCCTTCGTCGGAGCGAACAGGCTATGGAGGCAAGGGGATCGGTCGCATCGCGTCATCCACAGGGATGCGCACGGCACAGGAGGCCGTCCACAGGGCGAGGCACCACAGCCGGCGAGGTATGCCGTCGGGCTGAGTTCCGGCCGAGTGAGCGCTCCGTCCCGCGCGTCACCGATCAACGGCCCGTGCACCAGCCCGGCCCGTCGTGTGACAGGCGGGGCGGCGCGCCCCTCGACACCGCCCAGGCGTGGCAGAACGCCGCACCCCGATCTTGGGGTGCGGCGTCCGGGCGAGAGCGGCGGGGTCGAAGCGCCGCTACCGCCAGCCGCTGAAGGTGGAGCCAACGCGGCTGCCATGGAGCCGGGCCCGTCACCAGACGAGGGCCCGGCGGCGCGGTGTCAGGGCGTCGGGATGACGAGCCGCTGACCGATGTGGATCTGCGAGGTCGACAGGCTGTTGGCGAGCTGGAGCTCGACGATGCCGCTGGTGACCGGCAGGTCCGGCAGCTCCCGCGAGGCGATGCCCCACAGGGTCTGGCCCGGCTGGACGGTGATGACACGCGGCTCGCTGACGGCGCCGGCGCGCTGGACGGCGGCTGCCACGCCGAGCACGGCAACGACGGCGGCGACGAGGAGCGCGACGACGAGCCGCCCGCGCCGGGTCAGACGAAGACGTGGGCGTGGCGTCGACGCCGGACCGAGCGCATCCGGACCGGTGGGCACGAGCACGAGATGGCCACGCCCGCGAGGGGCCGGGAGCGGGTCGCACGGGGCCCCCTGAGCCTGCTGCCGGTGCGCTGCCTCGACGACGATGGCGCTCATGATGACCTCCCCTTGCTGATGGCCGAACGAACAGGTGTTCGATAGAACGTCTGTACGAGTTGTAGCACGTCTGTTCGACGAAGTCGAGACACGCATCGAACAGGTGTTTGGCAACTGTGTTCGAACCTCGTACGCTGTTCTCACACCACCAACCACACCAGTCACCACTGACACTGGCCCTCACGAGCGCCCGAGCGGCGCTCACCGCAAGCCAGACATCGGGGTCTGACGAGCACGACGAAGGGGACATCATGGGCGTGACCGAGTTTCCCGACCGCGACAAGGGCGACGGCCTGACCGTGCGCCAGCGGCGTGTGCTCGAGGTCATCCGCAACTCTGTGGACCGGCGTGGATACCCGCCGAGCATGCGTGAGATCGGTGACGCCGTCGGCCTGGCCAGCCCGTCCAGCGTCTCGCACCAGCTCAACGCCCTCGTGACGAAGGGCTACCTCCGTCGCGACCCCAACCGTCCGCGCGCGATCGAGGTCGTCTCGCCCGACGCCCGCCCGTCGCGGCGCCGTGGCGACATCGACCTCGGCGTGCAGCAGCACGACCTGGAGACCGACAGCGGCGACTCGCGTCCCCAGGCGGCATACGTCCCGGTCCTGGGTCGGATCGCCGCCGGAGTGCCGATCACTGCGGAGGAGCTCGTCGACGACGTCTTCCCGCTGCCGAAGCAGATCGTCGGCGAGGGCGAGCTCTTCCTGCTCAAGGTCGTCGGGGACTCGATGATCGACGCCGCCATCTGCGACGGCGACTGGGTGGTGGTGTCACGACAGCAGACAGCCGACAACGGCGACATCGTCGCGGCCCTGCTCGACAACGAAGCCACGGTCAAGACGTTCAAGCGCAAGGACGGCCACGTCTGGCTGCTCCCCCACAACCAGGCTTTCGAGCCGATCGACGGCGACGACGCGACGATCCTCGGCAAGGTCACCGCCGTCCTGCGCCGCGTCTGAGCCGGCACCGCTCAGCGGAGCGGTGGTTCCTCCTGCAGCGACGCCAGCCACCAGCTGGGCGAGTCACCGAAGTCGGCCAGCTCGGACGGCGTCATCGTCGCCACGACCCGAAGCCACGCCTCCACCCGGCCCAGTCGTGCCAGCTGCAGGGCCGCCGGCAGGGCGGCCCGGAGCTCACCGACGGGCCGAAGGTCTCCCCACACCTCCGTTGCGGCGTCCGCCACCCGACGCAACCGTGGGTCGTCCACCCCGGCCTCCAGCCGGCTCGACATCACCCGCAGGGGGATGAGCAGTGACCAGAGCGGGTTCGCGAGCACGGCGTCTCCGAAGTCGAAGAAGCGCATCTGCCCGTCCGTAGCAAAGACGTTGTGCCCGTGAAGGTCGTTGTGCACCAACGTGTCCGGGAGGTCGAGCGCCTCGACCTGGGCCGCCCAGCCACGGATCACCGGATCGAGTGCGCACACCTTGGCGGCTTCGTCCGCAGGCATCCGTCGAGGGTCATCGGCCGGCAGGCCCGCGAGCGACGACGCCCGGGCGGTCACGTACTCGGCGACCTCCGCTGTGCGGATCCTCGTGAGCCCGGCAGCGGCGAGCTCAGCCTCGCGTCCCAAGAGCTCGCGCTGCAGGTGCATCGCCTCGACGGCGACCGTGCACCATGCGTCGATGTCGTCCGCCGGCACCGTTTCGGCATAGACCGGCCCTTGGTCGGGCACGAGGTGCAGACCGCGGTGGATGTCCGCCGCGGCCACCGGAACCACCCGATCCCCTGCCAGGCGGTCGAGCACGATGAGCAGGTGCGCCTCGAAGCTCTGGTGTGCGCAGTTCTGCTTGGCCCAGAACAGTCCGCCGTCGCCGGCCCGGGCGCGCCACACCGTCGACCAGGGTCGCTGGTGCACCGGCTCGAGAGCGACGAGCTCGTGCCCGAGAGATCCGAGCGCGCCGCCCACCCACGCGTGCAGCTCGGTCGCGAAGTCGGCGGACGTCCATCGCTCGGACGGGCCGGGGCCCGACTCCGGCAGGGCGGCATACCACCGCGGGTCAGTGCTCAAGAGCACTCCAGAGGCGGCGCAGCGTCGGTCCGAGCGGCGCGTGGACCCTCGTGGTGGCCTGGGCGTCCCCACGGGTGGCCGACCGCGTGACGATCGCCACGGGTATGCCGCGGTGATGGGCATGCCGGACGAAGCGGTAGCCGCTCATGACCGACAACGAAGAGCCGAGCACCAACACGGCACCCGCGTCGTCGACGAGTCGGAAACACCTGTCCACCAACGCCTTTGGCACGGACTCCCCGAAGAAGACGACGTCCGGCTTGACGGTGTCGTTGCCGCAGACCAGGCATCGGGGTGTGTGGAAGGAGTCGACCAGCTCGTCGGCCAGCACGATGTCGCCGTCGGGGCGCACCTGCTCGCCCCACTGGGACCCGACGCGAGCCGCGGCCTCGGCGAAGCGTGCCATGAAGCCGGGGTTGGCCTCGGTCATCCGCTCATGGAGACCCAGCCGGGTCGTGATCTCGCCGCAGATGAGACAGACCGCACGCTCGAGCGACCCGTGCAGCTCGACGACGTCCCGGGCACCCGCAGCCTGGTGCAGGCCGTCGACGTTCTGGGTGATGACGGGACCGACGTAGCCGGCCCGCTGGAGGTCGGCCACGACCCGATGCCCGTCGTTGGGCTCCGCCGCCTTGAAGCGCTGCCATCCGATGTAGCTGCGCGCCCAGTACCGACGACGGGCCTCGCTCGACCCTTTGAACTCCCCGAAAGTCATCGGCTGGACGCGTCGCGTGCCGTCGGGTCCGCGGTAGTCGGGGATCCCTGACTCGGTGGAGAGCCCCGCGCCGGACAGGACGAGGACCCCGCCCCCCGAGACGAGGTCGACGAGGTCGTCGAACGTCCCGAGGTCGACAGGCTCCGGGAGGACCCGGTTGACACTCAGCGACCGCACTCGGACAGCCTACGTGGCGCCTCGCGCGGACCTGGGGTCCTCGGACCGCGGCTGGCCCCGGCCGGGCGGGTCAGCCCGCGTGGCGCCCGCGCGTCTGCGCCCCCTGCGCCGGCGCCCTGGCGCCGCCGAGCTCGCCGACGAGCAGGACACCACCGACGACGATGCAGACGACCTCCGCCGCCGCGGCGGTGAACACGTCCCACCCCTGCCACGTCGTGTGCACACCGAGCAGCCCGACGGTCGCCGCGATGATGAATGCGCCCAGGGTCGCCACGCCGAACCCGAGGGTGAGGAACGCCGGAATCCAGTGCGTCCACCGCACGAGCAGGACCGCGATCACGACGCCCGCCACGACGTTGATGAGGAACATCGGCCCCACCGACTGGTTGCGCACACCGTTGAACCACAGGTACAGGTGCACCGCTGCGGACACGAGCAGTGCTGCTGCACCGAGATATCGGAGGCTTCTCATGATGTTCCCATCGTCCGGGTCGCACCGCGGCGACGTGTGACGTCACGGCGTTGGACCACCTGCCGAGGAAGACGAGCCGCGGGGCTCGACGGTTCAGTGACCGGGGTCGGTTGTGTGCTCGAGGCGGGCGTCGCCACGGTGGTGGGCGGGGTGCGGCCGAAGGTTGTCAGGAACCGGTCACGGAACCGGTCCATCGGCCAGACCGGAGCGTCCGGCCCGGGCCGCACGCCCGCCGCCCAGCCCCAGGAGGAGATCCGGTCGAGCACGGAGGGGTCGCGGGAGATGATCGAGACCGGCACGTCGTGGCTCGCTCCGTCACCCGAGACGATGCTCACGGGCTGATGGTCGCCGAGGACGACGGCAACGAGGTTGCGGTCACGCGTCCCCTCGAGGAACGACACGACGCTGTCGAGCGAGTAGGCGATGCTCTGCCCGTATGCCGTCCGCACGCCGGCGGGGGTCTGCCAGACCACCTCACGTGGTGTGGCCTTGCCGGCCTGCTGCCAGAAGATCGAGCCGTCGCCGATGGCGTTCCAGGCGACCATCCGGGGCAGCGGTGCCCAGGGGATGTGGCTCGACACGAGGTCGATCTCGGCCATGACGGGCGGCCGGTCCCGACGGGCCAGCTCGAGGCGGTCGAACGCCGAGAGGGTGAACTGGTCGGGCATCGGGGCGTAGCCCCAGCCCTCCCCGGCATATCCGAGGGTGCGCGAGTCGTAGACCTGGTCGTAGCCGTAGAAGGCCTTGCCCTCCGGCCAGTCGCTGCGGTTGGCAGGGATGACGTCGACGGTCCGCCAGCCGGCGCGGGCGAAGGCCCTGCTCAGGGTGAACCGCTGCGCGTCGAGGAGCTGGTCGTAGCGCTGCTGGCTGCTGACCCACAGACCGGACTGGAACGTGGAGTGCGCGAGCCAGCTGATGCCGCCGAACGTCGGCGAGGTCAGCCAGGCGCTCGCCGACGCGTATCCCGCGCCTCTCAGCGCGCTGTTCCCGGCGTCGAGCGCAGCAGCCACGTCCGGCGACCTGTCGACCGCCACCTTGCCGTAGCTCTCGACGAACACGAACACGACATCCTTGCCGTGCAGGGCCGTCAACAGGTCCGGGCCCGCGGCGTCGTGGAAGCGGTCGACCGGAATCGCCCGGGCAAAGACCTCGCGGTCATGCAGGTTGGCCCGCACCGTGCCGACCTCGTCGGCGACCAGTGCCGCCGCGCTCGAGGACGCCACCGGCGAGTTCGGAACCAGGTGGAGGCTCAGGACCGCAGCCGCGACCCAGACGGCCGTGAGGGCCGCCGCCACGCGAACAGCACCGGCGCGATGGCGGTCGACGACGGTCCCGAGGCGCACCATCGCCAGCGGCGTGAGGACGAGCAGTGCGAGGACAAGCAGGCCGATCCCCGCGGTCGCGAGCACCGCGACGCCGGGGCCGGCCGAGTCGCCGAGGAGGTCTTTCGCGGAGCCGGCGTACCGCCAGTCGGTCACGGGGTTGAAGCGACGGTAGAGCGCGGCCAGGAAAGCCAGGTCGAGGATCCGCACCAGGACGAGCAGCCCGAGGACGACACCCGCGACCACTTCGAGCCAGCGTCGTGGTGCGCGCGGCAGGACGACTGCGAGTCCGATCAGCACGATCGCCTCGACGGGAACACGAAGGAAGGCCAACGGAGTCAGCGGCCTGCCACCCTCAGGCGCGACGAGCGCGAACCAGACGAGCAGGCCCGCGAGGACCGTCGCGACCCAGCTCACGACGGTCCTGGCGCGCGCCGGCCCGGCTGCTGGGGCGGCCGGCTCGGCGGTGCCAGGCTCGGGGGTTTCCGCTGACGTCACGTCCGTCATGAGGCCTTCACCTGGGCGGCCGCCAGCGCGGCGCCGGGTGCGACGTGCGGTGCGACGTGCGGGGCGGCGCCCAGGGCGAAGTCCGGGGCGGCGCCCGGGACGATGTCCGGCGCCCCGACCTGGACATCGTCGACTGCGTAGTGCGACCGCGTGCGCCACAGGGTGGCGACCTGGGTGCCGAACGAGGCAGCGAGGAGGCCGAGTCCGGTCAGGAGCACCAGAGCTGTGACGTTCGGAGCCAGTACCCCGGCAGCAGCGACCGTGAGGACGACACCCTGGACGCCTGCCACGGCCTTGCGCCAGTGCTTCGGGGGGATCGGCCGGGACAGCCACGGAGCCAGCCACGCTGCGACGAGCAGGGCGTACCTGGCCGCGCCGGCCATCAGCACCCACCAGCCGAGCTGCTGGGACACGAAAACGCTCAGCACGAGGATGAGGAAGGCGTCCGACTCCATGTCGAAACGCGCGCCGAGTGGGCTCGCAGTCCCGGTGCGCCGGGCAACTCGGCCGTCCACCACATCGAGGACGAGTGCCAGCGCGGCGAGCCCGACCAGAGTCGCGACACGAGGCGGCCCTTCGAACGAGTCGGCGGTGAGGGCAGCCACGGCGCACGCCAGCACCGCGCGGGTCAGCGTGATGCGGTCTGCCGGGCCCAGCCGAGGCTGGGCCCGTCGCATGAGGCCGGCTGCCAGCAGGAGACACAGCGCGACGCTGGAGGCGAGCCCTACGGCCCAACCCGCCGTGCCGAGACCCACTGTTGCGTGGAGCGTGCCGAGGAGGCCTGCGGCGCCGATGAAGCCGATCACCGCCCCGCCGGGGACTACCGCACGCATCCTGCCTCCGCCACTTCGGGATTTGCACCAAGGACGACGAGCCCGGTGCCGGAGTTCACCCGGGCTCTACGCTAGGCCCGTGACGAGGGGTGCGCGTGCGTTCTGGCTCACTGAGCCGGGCCGGGGTGAGATCCGCCTGGCCGACCTGCCCGACCCGGCGCCGGGTGAGGTGCTCGTTCGCACTCTGTTCACGGGGATCAGCCGAGGCACCGAGTCGCTCGTCTTCCTCGGTCGGGTACCGCCGAGCCAGTATGCCGCGATGCGAGCTCCGCACCAGGAGGGCGAGTTTCCCGCTCCGGTGAAGTACGGGTACCTCAACGTGGGCATCGTCGAGCAGGGCCCGAGCCACCTCACGGGGCGCACGGTGTTCAGCCTCTACCCACACCAGACGGCATACGTCGTCGGGTCGGAGTCGGTCGTCGTCGTCCCTGACGACGTGCCCGCGGCACGCGCGGTCCTCGCGGGCACGGTCGAGACGGCGGTGAACGCGCTCTGGGACGCCGCACCCCTCGTGGGGGACCGCGTAGCCGTTGTCGGCGCCGGCATGGTGGGCTGCTCCGTCGCCAGGCTGCTTGCGCGCTATCCCGGGGTGCGCGTGACCCTCGTCGACATCGACGAATCCCGCGCGGAGGTCGCACGGCGGCTCGGGGTCGACTTCGCCCGGCCCGACGACGCAGCGGGTTGGGTGCCGGATCACGACCTCGTGGTGCACACAAGCGCGTCGTCGGCAGGGCTGCAGCTTTCCCTGGACCTGCTGGGTATGGAAGGCAAGGTGATCGACCTCAGCTGGTACGGGGACTCGCCCGTGCAGCTCCGCCTGGGTGGATCGTTCCACTCTTCCCGCCTCGCCGTCCGGGCCAGCCAGGTCGGGATGGTCGCCACGTCACGGCGGGTCCGGCGGACGCCCGCCGACCGGCTGGCACTGGCACTCGACCTGCTCCGCGACCCGGCCTTCGACACCCTCCTCACCGGCCGGTCACGGTTCGAGGACCTGCCGGAGGTGATGGCCGGCCTCGCGGACGGTTCCATGGCGGCGATCTGTCACACCATCAGCTACGAACAGGGGTAATACGGATGTTCAGCGTGACCGTACGTGATCACATGATGATCGCCCACAGCTTCCGCGGGGAGGTCTTCGGACCCGCACAACAGCTCCACGGCGCCACATACGTCGTCGACGCGACGTTCCGCGGCTCCGAGCTCGACCCCGACAACATCCTCGTCGACATCGGGCTTGCCACCCAGCAGGTGAACGAGGTCATGGCCGGCCTGTCGTACCGCAACCTCGACGAGCTGCCCGAGCTCTCCGGCACGAACACGACGACGGAGGCACTGGCCCGCTTCGTCGCCGACCGGCTCGCAGAGCGTGTCCACGGAGGCCGACTGGGCCGGGCCGCGGATCACGTCACCGAGATCGCCGTGACCCTCCACGAGTCGCACGTCGCGTGGGCGTCGTACGACCGCCCGCTGTGACCGACGTTCACGCCGTCCTCCCGGACACGGTCCACCGCGCCGACCGGCCCAGCGGCGGCAACGTCTACGACCGTCGGCTCTGTGACGCGCTGGCCACGCTCGGCTGGACCGTCCGAGAGCACCTGGTCGGGGGCACGTGGCCCCACCCGGACCAGGCGGCCCGCGCCGCGCTCGCCCGTGTGCTGGATGCGGTGCCCACGGGAGCAGTTGTCCTCGTCGATGGCCTCGTCGCGTCAGGTTGCTCGGATGTGCTTGTGCCGCAAGCACATCGGCTACGACTCGTGATCCTGGTTCATATGCCGTTCGGCCAGCAGGGCACGAGCGACGACGGAGAGCGTCAGGTGCTCACGACGGCCGCGGGGATCGTGACCACCAGCGAGTGGACCCGAGCGCGGCTGCAGGAGCTCTATGCGATCGACGCCGACCGTCTGCATGTCGCCGTGCCCGGAGTCGACCGCGCCGACGTGGCGCCGGGCACGGACAGCGGCGGTCGCCTGCTCTGCGTCGCGGCCGTCACGCCGGGAAAGGGGCACGACCTGCTCGTGGATGCACTCGGCCGGGTGGACGACCTGCCCTGGAGCTGCATGTGCGCCGGTTCGCTCGAGATCGAGCCGCTTTTCGTCGCGGGTCTTCGGCAGCAGGCAGCGAGACTCGGCCTCGACGACCGAGTGCGCCTCGTCGGGCCCCTCTCCCGCGTCGACCTCGACCGGGCCTATGCCGCCGCCGACCTGGTCGTGCTCGCCTCGCGCGCCGAGACATACGGGATGGTGGTCACCGAGGCGCTGGCGAGGGGGCTTCCTGTGCTGGCAACTGCCGTGGGTGGACTGCCCGAGGCCCTCGGCGCGCGGCGGGACCTCGCCCCGCTCGACGGTGGCCCGGGATCTCTCCACGTCAACCCGCACGCGGACCCGCACGCCGACTCGGACTCCACGCCGGGACTGCTCGTGCGACCGGAGGACTCCGAAGCACTCGCTCGCGGAGTCCGGTGGTGGTTGACGGACGCCGCTCTGCGAGAGCGGCTGCGCATGGCTGCCAGGGAGCGGCGAAGCATGCTGCCCGACTGGACCGTCACGGCTCATCGCGTGTCCAGCGTCCTGGCGCGCCTGGCAGGCTGAGATGCACACGTGTGCGGCTGCGCGCGTGGCGGCTGCCGCCGCCGCAGCTGAACCCGCGGCGGGTGCTGAACCCGTGGCGGGTCGTAGACGTCCTCCGGGTGGGACGTCCACAGCGGAAGGCCGGAGGAGCATGCGTCGCGAGATGTGGTGGCTGCGGCCCCTGGCTGGTGCCGCGATCCTCGGCGTGCTGGCCTGGCGGATCGGCACGGGTCCCTTCCTCGATGCCCTGCGCCGCGTGGACGGCTGGTCGCTGGCGGCGGCGGCCGTCCTGGCAGCGCTGACCACCCTGTGCTGCGCCTGGCGGTGGGCGCTGGTGGCCCGCGGGCTCGGCGTGTCCCTGCCCCTGCGCTCGGCCGTCGCGGAGTATTACCGCTCCCAGTTCCTCAACGTGACGCTGCCCGGCGGCGTCGTCGGCGACGTTCGCCGAGGGGTCCGCCACGGCCGCGACGCCGGCGATCTCGGGCGCGGGCTCCGCTCGGTCGTCTGGGAACGGACCGCCGGACAGGTCGTCCTCGTCATCGTCGCCCTGGGCGCCGTGCTCTGGCTGCCGTCGCCCATGCGGGCCCCGGTCCAGATCGCTGCCCTTCTCCTTGCCGTGGCCGCGATCGTGCTCGCGGTCGCAGCGCTCGCCGGCAGCAAGCTGGGCCACCCCGCGCTCTCGCGCATCGTGCGCACGGTGGTCGATGACCTGCGCGCTGGGGTGGTCGGGCGGCATACCGTGCTCGTTGTCCTCGCGTCGGTCGGGGCAGTGGCCGGGAACGTCATGACCTTCGGGATCGCCGCGCACAGCGCTGGGGTCGCGGTGTCGCCGGCGCGCCTGCTGCCGCTCGGACTTGTGGTCATGCTCGCGATGGCTGTGCCGCTCAGCCTGGCCGGCTGGGGACCCCGTGAGGGGGCCACGGCATGGGCGTTCGGTGCCGCCGGGCTGGGCGTGAACCAGGGCGTCGCGGTGGCGGTGATCTACGGTGTGATGGTGCTCGTGGCCAGCCTGCCGGGGGCCGGGCTGCTTCTTGCAGGCCGGTGGAGACGCCGAGGCCGCGAGGCGGTCAGGGTGCCCGCGCTGGCCTCCGAGGCCGCGGCAGCACCCGACCACCCCAGGGCGGCGCATGGCTGAGCGCCCCTACACCCTGCTCAGCTGTGGCATGTCCATCGACGGGTACCTCGACACGTGCTCGTCCACGCGTCTGCTGCTGTCGAACGACGAGGACTTCGACCGGGTCGACGCCGAGCGGGCCGCGTCCGACGCGATCCTCGTGGGCGCCACGACGATCCGGAAGGACAACCCTCGGCTGCTCGTCCGGTCGGCCGACCGACGGGCAGACCGCGTGGCGCGAGGGCTTCCGGCCTCGCCGACCAAGGTGACCGTCACCGGCTCGGGGCGTCTCGAATGCACCGCACGGTTCTTCACCGCAGGCGATGTCGACAGGCTGGTCTACTGCGCGACGGGCTCACTGTCCGAGGCACGGCAGGACCTCGGGGCGGTCGCAACAGTCGTCGACGGCGGACAGCCCGTAAGGATGAAGCATGTCTGCGAGGACCTGCACCGCCGTGGAGTGCGTCGGCTCATGGTCGAGGGCGGCGGGACGGTGCACACGCAGCTGCTCACCGCGGACCTCGCGGACGAGCTGCAGCTCGTCGTGGCGCCCTTCTTCGTGGGCGACTCGGGCGCCCGTCGGTTCGTCGGCGACGGGCGCTTCCCGTGGAACCCCGACCGGCGGGCGACCCTGGCCCAGGTGCGCCAGATCGGTGACGTCGTCCTGCTCCGCTACGCACTCTCCGAGCGGTTCCGGATGGACTGAGCGCGCCTCAGGGCGCGGTCTCCGCTCACTCCACGTGTGAGAACCAGGGAAATGCATAATCATCGGTTATGATGAGTCCATGATCGACGCTGCCGGCCTGAGGGTCATGAAGGCCATTGCCGACGAGGGAAGCTTCACGAGCGCCGCCAACGCGCTCGGCTTCACCCAGCCCGCCATCTCGCAGATGGTCCGCCGGCTCGAGCAGCGCACGGGCACCGTGCTCGTCGAGCGCTACGGCCGGCAGGTCCGACTCACCGAGGCCGGCCAGGTCCTCGCCCGCCACGCCGTCGGTGTGCTCGCTGCGCTCGACGCTGCCGAGGAGGAGATCACCGCGATCGCCGGCCTGCGCGCCGGCCGCGTGCGGCTCCAGGCCTTCCCCAGCTCCTCGGCCACGCTCGTGCCGAAGACCCTGGCGATCCTCAAGGCCAAGCACCCCGACATCACCGTCACCTTCACCGAGGCTGAGCCGCCCGAGTCGCTCGCGGCGCTGCGCAACGGCGACTGCGACGTCGCGGTCGCGTTCGCCTACGAGGGCGCCGACCTCGGCGAGCTCGAGGAGGACCTGTCTCTGCTCGTCACCCGCCGTCTGATGGACGACGAGGTGCGGCTCGTCGTCCCCGCGACCCATCCGCTCGCGGACGCTGGGACAGCCCGGCTCTCCGACTTCTCGGGCGAGGAGTGGATCGCCGGCTGTCCGCGATGCCGCGGCCACCTCCTGTCCCTGGCCGACCACGAGGGTTTCCGACCCAACGTCGCGTTCGAGACCGAGGACTACGTCGCCCAGCTCGGTCTCGTGACCGCCGGCCTCGGGGTGGCGCTGGTTCCCGACCTCATCCTCAACGCGGCCAAGCACGACCACGTCGCCACGCTGCCCCTGTCCCCCGCCTCCCGCCGGCAGATCCTCGCAGTCACCACGCCGGACCTGCAGCGGGTGCCAGCCGTCGCTGCCGCGCTCGACGCGCTCTGCCAGGCCGCGGGTGCCGACCCGCGGGTCTCGGCGGCCGAGCTCGTCGCCGCGCGCGCCTGAGGGCGTTTCGCCCGCCGCCCCCAAGGGCTGGGGCGGATCGCTGTAGGGCCGCTCGCAGGGACCGATGACGGGTGATCCGCAGGTCGCGCTCGCTCCGACGACGTATGCCGTCCCCGCCGCCGGTCCGTGCCGTGCGGGCCGATCTCGGCCAGAATGCCGTCATGACACGGGTCGCGCTCGCCGCCACCGGAACCGTCGCGCTGGAGGCCGGGCTGGAGACAGCTGCCGAGGGCGGCAACGCCGTGGACGCCGCCGTGGCGGCGGCCATCGCCGCGATGAGCACCGAGCCCGGTGTCGTCAGCCTCATGGGTGGCGCCTTCGTCAACATCTGGCCGGCCGGCGCCGACCCGGTCGTCATCGACGGCAACGTCGAGATGCCCGGCCGCGGCCTGGATCAGGCCGCCTTCGGCCGCGGTGTACGCCGGGTCCACACCGACTACGGCGGCGGTGTCGACCTTGGAGCCGGACACGGATCTGTGGCGAACTCGGGTGCGCTGCAAGCCCTTTCGATCACCCACCAGCGCTACGCGAGGCTTCCTTGGCGACGTTTGGTGGAGCCCGCGGCCCGAGCATGCCGGCGGGGTTACCCGGTCGGCGCCGCCGCAGCGCTCTACCTCGGCATCGTCCGCGACAGCCTGTTCGGCGACGACCCGGAGGCCCACGCGCTCGTGACCGGAGCCGATGGCGGTGCGCTCCAGCCCGGCGAGACGTCAACCAACATCGATCTCGCCGACGTTCTCGACCTCCTTGCGGCACAAGGGATCTCGCTCGTCACGACCGGAGCCGTGGCGCATGTCCTCGTTGACGACATGGCCGCGAACGGGGGGCTGATCACTCATGCCGACCTGACGGCATACGAGGCGGTCCTGCGCACCCCGACGAAGCGAGCCATCGGCGACTGGACCGTGGCCTTCAACCCTCCGCCGTCGGTAGGTGGACCCATGCTCGCGGTCATGCTCGGCGAGCTGGCCAAGCGCGACGAATGGTCGTGGAGGGACGTCATCGACGTCCAGCGGCGAGTGCTCTCCTATCGCCTCGGCGTGCATGACCGGTCGCGCGACCTGCACGCCGACGGGCACGCGCTGCTGACCTCGGTCGAGAGGTACGGACTCGCTGGCCTGCCGAGCTCGGCATCGACCGCCCACGTGTCTGCGGTCGACGAACACGGCACGGCCTGTGCCGTGACGATGTCGAGCGGGTACGGAGCCGGCATGGTCATACCCGGTACCGGCATCCTGCTCAACAACTCGCTCGGTGAGCCGGAGCTCAACCGCCTCGGCCTGCACGCCGTCCCGCCGGGGACCCGACTCGCGTCGAACATGGCGCCGACGACCGCTCGAAGCGCGTCCGGTGGCGCCCTCGCGATCGGCTCGCCGGGCGCGGACCGGATCACGACCGCGCTCTTCCAGGTGCTGGCTCGCGTGCTGCTGCGGGGCGAACCGCTTCAGGCAGCGGTCGACGCGCCGAGGCTCCATGTGCGGTTCCTCGAAGACGGCTCGCCGCGAGTCGAGCTCGAGCCGTCGGACGAGCTCGAAGCCGCCGTCGAGGCGAGCGGCCTTGTCTCACACGTCTATCCGAGCCCGCACATGTATTTCGGTGGTGTCGGTGCGGCTGAGCTGGCGGAGCGTGGACTCGTCGCCGCAGGCGATGCGCGCCGCGAGGCCGCAGTCGGCTTGTCGGCGTGACGGAGTGGTCGGACTGCGGACGGAGAAACCATGACCACCACCGAAGGCCGGGCGTCCACTGCTGCCGCCGACCGAGCCAGTGCCGCCGAGCGGCTCGCCGAGCTCGTGAGCCCGTGGCTCGATCCGCTGCCAGTACGCGTCCGTGCTTGGGACGGCAGCGCCACCGGGCCGGATGACGCGCCGACCGTCGTGGTGCGAGACCCGGCCGCGCTCCGGCGCGTGCTGCGCCACCCCGGGGAGCTGGGCATCGCGCAGGCCTACGTCACCGGCGAGCTCGACGTCGAGGGAGACCTGCTCGACGGCTTCCGCCGGATCCGTCGCGCCGTGCGGGAGTCTGCGCCCGTGAGCCGTCGCCCGGCGAGCGGGATCGCTCGTGCGGCGCGTGCCGCCAGGTCGGTGCCCGATGTCGCGCGATCGCTGCGGACAGCGGCCGACCTCGGCGGCCTCGGCTGGCCTCCGCCACCGCCGGTGTCACAGGCACGTCTCCGGGGCCGCCTGCACACGCTCACCCGTGACCGCAGGGCGATCGAGCACCACTACAACCTGTCGAACGAGTTCTACGCGCTCATCCTCGACCCCGATCTCGTCTACTCGTGCGCGTACTGGACGAGCGACGACCCGGGCTACACGCTCGTGGACGCCCAGCACGACAAGCTCGACCTGGTCTGCCGCAAGCTCGACCTGCGCCCCGGGAGCCGCCACCTCGACATCGGCTGCGGATGGGGGGCGTTGGCCGTGCACGCGGCCGAACGCTACGGCGCGACGGTCGTTGGGGTGACCGTGTCCAGCGAGCAGAAGGCGTTCGCCGACCGGCGCATCCGGGAGCGGGGGCTCGAAGGCCGGGTGGAGATCCGCCTGCAGGACTACCGGGAAGTGCCCGACGGGCCGTTCGACACCGTGTCCGCGATCGAGATGGGCGAGCACGTGGGCGACGCCAACTATCCCGAGTTCTCACGCCAGATCGGTCGCCTGTTGCGTCCTGGCGGTCGCGTGCTGGTGCAGCAGATGTCGCGTTCGACCCGCCCGGGAGGCGGTCCGTTCATCGAGGCGTTCATCGCCCCGGACATGTCGATGCGCCCGGTCGGCGACACCGTGGCGATGATCGAGCGCGCCGGCCTCGAGGTGCGAGACGTGCATGCGCTGCGCGAGCACTATGTGCGGACCGTCTCGGCGTGGTACGCGACGTTCGAGAGCTGCTTCGACCGCGTGGTCAGTCTCGTGGGCCCCGAGGTGGCGCGGGTCTGGCGGCTCTACCTCGTCGGCGGCGCCCTGGCCTTCGAGGAGGGTCGGATGGGTGTGGACCAGATCCTCGCCATTCGCCCGACCGGCGACGGGCGCAGCGCCATGGCCATGGTCCGGTCCAGATGACCTTTCCTGCCGGTACGGGCGCCGTCCCCAGAGCCATCTTGAGCACGGCCGATGGCGGGGGCCTCGGTGCCGGGTTCGATATGGGCGGGTTCAGTCGGACGCTGCCCTTGACGGTGCTGGCTGTGGCTGTGGTCCTGGGCGTGACCCTTGGCATCGCGTTGCGGGTCGGCCGGCACGCCGTCGTCGACGTTGCCTGGGGGCTCGGCTTCGTCGCCATCGCCGTGACCGCCTTCGGCACGTCGTCGGGATCGGGCGACGGTCTGCGCCGGTGGACGAGCCTGTTGTTGACCGCGGTCTGGGGGCTGCGCCTGGCAGCGCACGTCTGGCTGCGTTCGCGCGGTCGAGGCGAGGACCCGAGGTACGAGGCGATGCTGGCCCGCGCTCCGCAGGGCCGCACGGCCTATGCCGTCAGGCACATCTATGTGCCGCAAGGTGCGGTCATGTGGTTCGTGTCGATGCCGGTGCAGGTTGCCATGTTCGAGCGGGGCGGGATCGGTTGGGTGCTCTGGCTCGGGGTCGCGATCTGGGTGGTCGGCTTCCTCTTCGAGACCATCGGCGACCTTCAGCTCACGCGATTCCGCGGCGACCCGACGACGGCGGGCACGGTGCTGAACACGGGACTGTGGAGATACACGAGACACCCGAACTACTTCGGCGACGCCTGCGTGTGGACGGGACTCTTCCTGGTGGCCGCGAGCGCCTGGCCCGGCGTGCTGACGATCCTGTCGCCCGTCGTCATGACGTGGAACCTCTACAGCGGGACGGGGAAGAAGCTGCTGGAGAAGGACATCGGCGACCGGCGCCCCGGTTACGCCGACTATGTCCGTCGGACGAGCGGTTTCGTCCCCTGGCCTCCACGACGCGAGCGGGCCGGGGGTCCCTGACATGCGGCATACCTCGGCCCGACGGGTTGGGCCGGGTGGGACGGAGCGCCCACTCGACCAGGAGAGCGAGCCCGCTCGGTCGAGTGAGCGCCCTCACAAACGCGGTCGAGCGGGGTGAGCGTGCGGCCTGCCGGTTCACGGTGCGTCACCGCGACAGCGCACGTATGCCGGAGGCGTCCTCGACGACAGCGACGTCGCCTTCGAGGTCGGTGCGGTGAACCTCGAAACCCCGTGACTCGAGGGCGTGCAGCGTCGACGGCGCCGGATGGCCGTAGTCGTTGTTCTTGCCGACACTGATGAGGGCCAGGCGGCCTTCCACCCTGTCGAGAAGCCGGTCATCGCGGTTGCTCGACCCGTGGTGCGGGACCTTGAGGACATCGATATGCCCCCATCTGGCCGGCTCGAGCGCCACCTCGTGCAGAACCTCCGCGGCCGCCTCTCGCTCGATGTCACCCGCGAGCAGCAGCGTCACACCACGGACGTGCATGGTCAGCACGATGGACGCGTTGTTGGGCACCGATCCGGCGTCGATGCGACGAGCGGGCCACCACACGTCGGCGGTGACTCCCCTGACCGAGAAGCTCTGCCCAGCCCTGAGGTCGGAGACCCGCACGTGTGCCTGGGCCGCGAGGCGCGCCACGTGCACCGCTTCCGCGGGCGGGTCGCGGACCGGTGATGCGAGGACCTCGCCGACACGCCGATCCAGCAAGCCCGCAAACCCCTCGGCATGATCGGCGTGGTAGTGCGTGAGGACGACGAGATCGACCGACGTCGCCCCGACTCGGTCAAGACATCCACGGATGAGCCGGGGCTCGGGGCCGGTGTCGACCACGATGACGTGTCCCTGCCCAAGGTCCACCACCAGTGCGTCGCCCTGGCCGACGTCGCACGCGATGAGCACCCATCCGGGCGGCGGCCAGGCGATGGCAGCAGTGGGCGCGAGGAACCCGACTGTGAGGAGCACGACAGCGGTCGCCACGGTCGGACGGTGCCGGCTGCGGTGCCAGGCCCAGGGTGCGAGCGCAATCACCGCCGTCGTCACGAGCGCGAGAGCGACTGCGGCCCATGCGGAGTCTCCCCACCCGATGACACCGCCTGGCGCCTGCGCGCACCACCTCGCCACGGCGGCGATGGCCTGGGCGGGTGCGGCCGCGGCCCACGCCAGCCAGCCGGCGGCGGTGACGGAGACGACGGACAGGGCTGCGACCGCGACGCCGAGGACCGTGGCCGGCGCAACGAACGGCGCTGCCAGCAGGTTCGCGATGATCGCGACCAGCGAGACCGAACCCTGCAGTGGCGCGACGATCGGAGCACACACCACCTGCGCCGCCACGGGCACCGCGATCACCGGTCCCAGCCAGCCCAGACGGCGCGGGAGCCAGCTGGCCAGCGTCAGGCCCCAGGGCCTCGCGAACACGAGCAACCCGAGCGTCGCCACGCTCGAGAGTGCGAAGCCATAGGACCGCGACAGCCATGGATCCCACACGAGCAGGGTGGTCACAGCCCCGGCCAGCGCGGGCACGCCCGCCCGTCGACGGGACATGGACAGGCCGGCCAGGCCGACGGCTCCCATCACCGCGGCACGCACCACGCTCGGCTCCGGGCGAGCCAGCACGACGAAGGCCGCCAGGACGACAACAGACACGAGTGCGCGCCACCGCCTGCGGATCCCGACGAGCCCACAGAGCCCGACCGCGGCCGCGTGCACGAGCGTCACGTTGCTCCCAGACACGGCGCTGAGGTGACTGAGCCCGGTCGCCTGCATCGCCTCGGTCAGATCCGGAGGGGTTCGCGTCGTGTCACCGACGACAAGAGCCGGGACGAGGCCGCGTGCGTCGGACCAGACAGCGCCGGTCGCGGCGAGGAACCTGCTCCGGACGAGCTCGGCCGCGGCGAACAAAGCACCCGGAGCGCTCGTGACTCGCATCGCTCCCTTCGGTCGTGCGACCGCGACGACGTCGTCGCCCGGCTGGGCCGGCTCCAGCCGCACGACCGCCGCTACCTGCTCGTCCCAGCGGAGCGCGGCCCACTGCTCGCCCGAGGCGACGACGAGCACCGGTGTCTGGACTGACATGCGATCACCGCGGCCCTGCACCTGCTCGACCTCGAGCACGACGACCGACGTTGCCCGCCTGGCCGATCCGGCTCCCTGGGCGACCGGCCGGGGCTGCCCAGCGACGTGTGCGGCGATCGTCACCACCGCCCGCTGTTCCGCCAGCGCCTCCACGGGGCCGACGGATCGCAGCAAACGGTGGCCGACCGCGGCCACCAGCAGGAGGGCGACGACGGCGAGGACCGCGGCGGCCGGACGCAGCCACGACGCAACGGCCGATATACGGGCCACCCGTCGACGCGCCTGCGGTTCGGCACCCGCACCATGTGGACGTCGACGACCTGAGCGACCGCCCCGCACTCCACGTCCGGCAGTGAGCAGGATGGCCGATGCCGCCGCGAGCGCGCACAGCCCCGCTGCGCCAACGAGCGGGATCGGCGCGAGCAGACCCCAGAACCCAAGTACCGGCCAGGCGACCAGGACCGGGAGCAGCAGCCGAAGGTCGAGCCTCCGGTCGACCTTCGGCCGCACTCGCGGGACGGGGTCACGACCTGCCAGCTCGACCACGGAGCGGCGCTCGACCACGGAGCGGCGGATCGCGCGACGGCTGCTCACAGGGTGACCCGCGGCCGGAGCCGTGCCATCAGCTTGTCGCCGATCCCGCTGACCTCGCCGAGCTCGTCGATCGACGTGAACCGACCGTGCGCTGCACGCCAGTCGAGGATGCGCTGCGCCAGAACGGGACCCACTCCAGGCAGGGAGTCGAGCGATGCCAGGTCAGCGGAGTTCAGGCTCACGGCCGGCGCGTCTGCGGTCCCGGCGGCCCCGGGCCCCGGCGACGAGCCACCGGGTGCTGAGCCGGTGGCCGCCACAGAGGCATCACCGACCTTCGGGACCCGGACCTGCTCGCCGTCGACCAGAAGACGAGCCAGGTTCAGCGCGCCGAGGTCCGCCCCGCGGCTCGCGCCACCAGCACTCGTGATCGCGTCGGCAACGCGAGCGCCCTGCCTCAGCCGGACCAGACCTGGGCGGGCAACCCTCCCCACGACGTCGACCACCACCTCTCCGGCAGGACCGGCCGACGGCAGCCCGGACGACGACGGCTGGGCCGAGGCACTGACCGCAAAGCGATCCGTCGCACGGATGTCGTCGGACGTGGGACCGAGCGCGCTCGAACCTGCCGCGGCACCGACCGGCGTACCTCCGACGACGACGGAGCCGGTGCCGCCGGGGGCGACGGCCGGGCCGACCGATCGCTCGGCCCAGAGCACCCGGAGCACGAAGGCACAGCCGACAGCGACGGCGAGCGCGACCAGGGCCACGATCGCCGTGCTCGACAGCGACCGGCGACCGTCGCGCACGCTGTCGGGCACCGTGAGGAACGCTGGCCGCCGAGCCCGTCTGAGGGCGGCGTCGAGGCGGGTGGCGTCGTCGGACCTCGGTCCGGTCTCGTCGATGGCGCGACTCAGCCGGCCGGCGAGCGCGGCACGTGGCCCTTCTGGAAGGTCGGCGACCCAGGCCGGGTCCGAGTCGCCGTCGTCGGCAGCACCCCCGTCCGGAGCACCGTCTCGCCCGGGTGCGACAGGCCCGCCGATGTCCGAGCCGGGTCGAGCGACTGCCGCTGCTTCACCCGCGACCGAACCAACCGGATGATCCCGAAGGATCCGCGCGACGCGCTCCAGGTCGGTCGGTGGGCGAAGGCGGCGGAACGGCATACGGCGACGTTAAGAACGGGGCGTCCCACGCGCCGCCACGCGAGCTCGACCTGGGGACAACGGCATACGCGGGCAAGGGGGTGTGGACGCCACCTGCGGGGCGACGGCGGACGGGTCCCCGAGCGGTCACAGCACGAGACGGCGCCAGTCCCGATTTCGGCCTCCGGGCGCGACTGGTCCAGACTGCTCCAATGGCCAGGCACATCATGACGCTCACGTGCGACGACCGGCCGGGGATCGTCGCGGCCGTATCGTCGGCCCTGCTTGCGGTCTCGGCCAACATCGTCGAGAACCAGCAGTACTCCGACGAGGCCACCGGCCTGTTCTTCATGCGCACCGTGTTCGACGCCGATGCCGCCGATGTCGACGCGGTGCTCGAGGCGATCCGGCAGAGCCCGGCCGTCGCCCACCAGCACCTGGCCGTCCGGCCCGCTGACGAGCACTGCCGGACCATCATCCTCGTCAGCAAGTTCGACCACTGCCTGCTCGACCTCCTCTACCGCTGGAGGTCGGGCGACCTGCCGATCGACATCGTCGGCGTCGTGTCCAACCACGAGGACTGCCGGGGCCTCGTCGAGTACTACGGGCTGCCGTTCACGGTCATCCCGGTCACCTCGGACACGAAGGCCGAAGCGGAGGCAGAGCTGCTGCGCATGGTCGATGCCGACGATGTCGGCCTCGTCGTCCTAGCTCGCTACATGCAGATCCTCAGCGACAGCCTGTGCGCGGATCTCGAGGGTCGGGCCATCAACATCCACCACTCGTTCCTCCCGGGCTTCAAGGGCGCCAAGCCGTACCACCAGGCGCACGACCGCGGCGTGAAGCTGATCGGCGCCTCCGCCCACTACGTCACCGCGGACCTGGACGAGGGCCCGATCATCGAGCAGGACGTCGTCCGCGTGACCCACGCGGAGTCGCCCGAGCGGCTCGTCGCGATCGGCCGTGATGTCGAGCGGCGGGTGCTCTCACGGGCGGTGCGTGACCACGCGGAGTCGCGCGTGTTCCTCTCGGGTCGACGCACCATCGTCTTCTGAGCCACCAGCCTCGCTGAGGTATGCCGCGACCCACCGTCACGAACGAGGGTCGGCGACGCGGGGCCGCCCCCCGCGTCGCCGATCCCTCCCCTCCCCCCTGAGCCGAGCCCCGGCTCGAAGTCACTTCACACTGAAGGCATACAGCTTGTTGTTCGGCGTCCCGAAGCCGAAGTTGCTGTAGCCCGAGCCCCAGTAGACCGTGCCGTTCGAGATCGCCGCGCCGGACAGGCACGACCCACCGCTGGCGAACTCCCAGAGTTGCGCCCCGGTGGCCGCATCAAGGGCATACATGTAACCGTTATCGTCGAGGGAGCACCCGAAAACGACGCCGTTGGCTGTCGTCACTGGTCCGGACGTACCGCCGCCGTGCTTTGGCACGGTCTGCCACAGGAGCTGTCCCGTCGCTGCGTCGAGCGCGGACCAGACACCCGTAGTGGTGACCGACCCATCGGGCAGCGTCCACGGCTTGACGTTGCTGTTCGCGTTGGCGGTGTAGACCCGCTTGCCATCGACGGCTGATCCCCACTGGAGGCCGCCGGCCGTGCCACCCGGTCCGGCCACGGTCATCCAGACCACCTGCCCTGTGCTCGGGTCGAGCGCCCAGTACTGTCCGCTCTTCTGGCCCACGCCGACGAGCTCACGCCCAGTCGTGGTCTTGAACAGCGCCGGCGCCTGGGCGAAGTCGTAGTCAGGGCCCTGAGGCTCCGGGCAGTTGGACCCGTCTCCAATGCCGGGGATGCAGTCGGCCGTCCACGCATCGAAGGAGATCGCGGAGGTCGCCCACTTGACCACACCGGTGCGCAGGTCGAGCGCGAGGATCGAGTCGAAGTAGTCGTTGGCGGGCAGACAGGCCTTCTTGTCCGCCGGGGGCGCCGCAGCGACACAGTCCAGGACGCTCTGAGGAAGGTTGTAGTTGTTGCCGGTCGCGATGTAGACGGACCCGCGTTTCGTGTCGACCGCCGGCGAGCTGCCCCAGACCGCTCCGCCGGGGTAGCCCGGAGGCGTCATGTACGTCTTCCACAGGATCTTGCCGGTCCGGAGGTCGAGCGCTGCCATGCTGCCCCGGAAGGTGCAGCACACATAGCCCTGGATCACCGAGTACGCCTCCTCCTGCGAGGACGTCCCCACGTAGACGACGCCGTCGAAGATCGTCGCCGACTGCGTGATGACCGCAGTCGGGTGGCTCTCGAGCTGGGTCTTCCACAGCAAGGCGCCCGTCGCCTTGTCGACGGCGACGACGGCGCCTCCACCGCCGAAGGGACCCTGGTTGCCGATGACGAGGGCCGTGTCGGACAGGGCGGGCGTCGCCCGGGCCTTGTCGCCGGGCACCCCGGTGTAGTCGGACATCTTCTTCTGCCACACCACCGCACCGCTGGCGCGGTTGACGGCGTACAGGTTGCCGGACCAGTCCGGGAAGTACACCTGCTGTCCGTCGACCGCCGGCGTCGCCGAGACGTCACCCCCGGTCGTGACCTCCCACTTTTCGGTGAGGCCGCCGTTCCGAACTGTCTCAGGCGAGATCTTCGACTCGTTCGCCGCGTATCTCGTGTTCTGCCGGTCACCCCCGGCAGAGTTCCAACCTGTTCCCCCCGGCGCTGCTGCGGCTTGCCCCCCGATCAGCAGTGACCCCACGGCCACCACTGCCAAGACCAGCCGCGCGCGCATTCCTGTGCTCTTCATGTCGCTCCTCGGCTGGGCGACCCCGAGAGGGTCGCCGTTGACCCTGTCGGACCAGGCCAACGTAGACCCGCGCGAGTCGCGCGGCAGGAGTTTCGAAAACTCTCGAGGACAGGTCCGGACTTGTCGTGACGGGCCGGGCGCGCAGGCTCGCCCGCACGATGGGTCCCCTTCCGCAACACGGGATTCGGGCTTGGTGCCAAACGCCCCAAGTGTCCGGTCCCACAGCCTCAGCACAGCAATTCCATCGCTGGTTTCAAGCCGCGGTTTCTAGCGTCCTGAGAACAACTCAACCTAGGGGACTTTTCGGAGGACTACCCGTGACGACTGCCCCACCCGAACGTCCGCCGCACATGGACGAGCCACTCCAGCCAGGCGGGGCCGGGATACCCGGGCCTGAAGCAGCCGCCGACCCAGCCGAGATGGACGAGGCGGCGGAGACGGCCGCGAGCGGGCGGCGCCCGCGAGGGCGCCGGCGACTGCGCCGATGGATGGTCGTCGTCGCGGTAGCCGTACTCGTGGCAGGGGCTGCTGGTGCGTTCGCCCTGAGCCGGCGCCAGGACCCGAACGCCGCGGCCGCTCAGACGCGGACCGTCACGGCGTCTCGCACGACGCTGCAGCAGACCGTCTCGTCCACGGGCACTCTGGAGCCCTCGAACGAGGCGGACCTGTCGTTCAGTGCAGCCGGGACGGTGACCACCCTCGACGCGACCGTCGGGCAGAAGGTGACCAAGGGTCAGCGCCTCGCGACGATCGACGACACGTCGCTGCAGAGCCAGGTCGAGCTCGCCCAGTCCCAGGTCGACCAGGCGCAGACCCAGGTCGACGACAGCTCTTCAGGAACCACGGCTCAGATCGCCGCCGCCAACGCACAGCTCGCCTCGGCGAAGGCGAAGCTCTCTTCGGCGCAAGAGGCGCTGGCCGGCGCCACCCTCACCGCGCCGTTCGACGGGGTGATCGCCAGCGTGAACACCCAGGTGGGCGATCGTGTCAGCGGATCCTCTTCCGGCACAGGTAGTTCCGGAGGCTCGGGCGGCAACGGCGGCGCGGGCAACGGCTCCAGCGGCGCCAACGGCTCGAGCTCCCAGTCCTCCTCGACAGCGGCAGTCACCGTGATCTCGACCAACTCGTGGATCGTGACGGCTTCGGTCACCAACGCGGACCTGCCGAGCATCAAGGCCGGCCTGCAGGCCACGATCATCCCCACCGGATCCGCGACGCCCGTGTTCGGCACGGTCAAGACCGTCGGCATCGTCGCGTCATCGAGCTCGAGCGGCGTCGCGCAGTTCCCGGTGACCATCGCGGTGACCGGCAAGCCCACCGGGCTCTACGCGGGCACGTCGGTGTCCGTGTCGATCGTCGTCAAGCAGCTCAACGACGTCCTCACCGTGCCCACCCTCGCCGTGCGCACCGAGAACGGGCAGACCGTCGTCTCACTCGTGAAGAACGGCGCCACGGTGACGACACCGGTCACCGTCGGCCAGGTGTTCGGCGCCCAGACCCAGATCACCAAGGGCCTGGCCGAGGGCGACCAGGTCGAGATGAACGTCGCCACCTTCCAGCGGGGGGCCGGGACCGGTACGGGCACCAATGGGGGACGTACCGGGACCGGCGGCTTCGGCGGCACCGGACTCGGCGGTGGCTTCGGCGGCGGCGGCTTCGGCGGCGGCTTCGGGGCACCTCCGGGCGGTGCTCCGGGAGGTGGCCAGGGCCGGTGATGACACGACCACGCATCATCGAGCTCCACGAGGTGCGCAAGAGCTACAGCACCGGCAGCATCAGCGTCGAGGCGCTACGCGGCGTCTCGCTCTCGGTGGACGAGGGTGAGTACGTCGCGGTCATGGGCCCGTCCGGGTCTGGCAAGTCGACGCTCATGCACATCGTGGGCTGCCTCGATGTGCCCACTTCTGGCAGCTACCACCTCGCGGGCGAGGACGTCAGCGCGATGGGCGAGCGCCAGCTCGCGGACGTGCGCAACCGGCGAATCGGCTTCGTCTTCCAGCAGTTCAACCTGCTGCCGACGCTCAGCGCCTGGCGCAATGTCGAGCTCCCGCTGACGTATGCCGGTGTGCCCCGTGACGAGCGCCGTACGCGTGCGCTCGAGGCTCTCGGGCGCGTCGGCCTCGCCAAGCGCGTCGACCACAAGCCGGGCGAGCTCAGCGGCGGCCAGCAGCAGCGGGTCTCCGTCGCGCGTGCCCTCGTGACGAACCCGGACCTCATCCTCGCCGACGAGCCGACGGGCAACCTCGACACCGCGTCCTCGTCCGACGTCCTGATGCTGTTCGAGGAGCTGCACGCCCAGGGACGCACGATCATGCTCATCACCCACGAGCACGACGTGGCCGAGCGTGCCGAGCGGCGGTTCGACATCCTCGACGGCCAGGTCACGGGCGACAGCTCCCGCATGGCGGCCCGGGGGGTGCTGCGATGAGCTGGGTCGAGACCCTGCGCACCGCACTCGACGCGATCCGGACCCGGCGGATGCGCTCGGCCCTGACGGTGCTCGGCATCCTCATCGGCATCGCCGCCGTCATCCTCACCGTCGGCCTCGGGCAGGGCGCCCAGGCGCAGGTCGCGAACCAGATCAACTCGCTCGGCTCGAACCTGCTCATCGTCTCGCCGGGCAGCTCGACGAGCACCAGCGGCATACGGGGCGGCTTCGGCTCGGCGACCACGCTGACGAGCGCCGACGTCGCCGTGCTCGAAGACCGCTCGGTCGCCCCAGACATCGCCGCGGTGGCCCCCGTGACGTCCTCGCAGCAGGCCGTCGTCGCCAACGGCACCAACTGGACCACGAGCATCGTCGGCACGACACCGTCGTGGCTGGGCGTACGAGCGCGGACCGTGCAGACCGGCCGGTTCTTCACCGAGGCCGAGCAGTCAGCTGCTGGACGGGTCGCCGTCATCGGCTCGACCACGGCCCAGGAGCTCTGGGGCCCCCGGTCACCGGTGGGCGAGACGATGACGGTCGGCGGAGTCGAGCTCACCGTCGTCGGCGTGCTCAACACCGCCGGATCGACCATCGGCGGCGACCAGGACGACCAGGTGGTCGTGCCCGCGACGACGTACGCCAACTCCTTCTCGAGCGGAGGCACGGCAGTCTCGACCATCTACCTCGAGGCCGCGGGGCAGGACACCCTGTCGGCGGCATACCAGGAGGCGAACAACGCCCTGCTCACCGCGCACGGAGTCACCGCCGCCACGGCGGACTTCACGCTGAGCAGCCAGGAGTCGCTCGTGCAGACGGCCACGAACACCGCGCACATCCTCACCGTACTGCTCGCCGGTATCGCGGCCATCTCCCTGCTCGTCGGCGGCATCGGCGTCATGAACATCATGCTCGTCTCCGTCACCGAGCGGATCCGGGAGATCGGTCTGCGCAAGGCGCTCGGCGCCACGCCGAGGGTGATCCTGCGCCAGTTCCTTGTCGAGGCAAGCCTGCTCGGGCTCGTCGGCGGTGTGCTCGGGCTCGCTCTGGGGCTGGTGGGAGCCCTCGTGCTTCCCAGCCTCATCAGCCAGCCCGTATCGCTCTCGATCGAGGCCGCGGCCGCCGCGCTGCTCGTCTCTCTCGTCATCGGGGTGGCCGCCGGCGTCTACCCCGCCAACCGAGCCGCCCGACTCGCGCCCATCGACGCACTCCGCAGCGAATGACCGCGCGCAGTCCCCGTCTAGACCCACCCGACGACCCCGTCCTGACCAGAAGTGAGTACTGAGATGATCCACGCCGTCGACCGACGCACCCGCCCCGTCCTGGCCGCCGCTGCCACGCTCGCCTCTGTGCTCGCCCTCGCCGCGTGTGGCAGCGGTGCCACTCCAACCGCCGGCGCTGCCACCGCACCGGCCCAGGGCAGCGCCCAAGGTGGTTCCGCCGGTGGGCAGGGCCAGTTCGGCGGCGGGCAGGGCGGGCGAGGCTTCCCCGGCACGTCCGGGCTCGTCGCGGACGTCACGGGCGACACGGCCCAGGTGCAGAGCACCCAGTCACAGACCGCCGTCACGTGGACCAAGAGCACCCAGTTCACCGCCCAGACCGCGACCACCGCGTCCAGCCTGCGCGTGGGTGACTGCGTGTCGGCCCGACCCGCCCGACCGGCCGGAACAGCTGGCTCGACCCCCACGAGCACGCCGAGCGCCAGCTCTGCCGATGCCACGACCGTGGCCGCCGCGACGGTCGAGATCTTCCCCGCGACGAACGGCACCTGCGAGACGAACGGCCTGGCCGGTGGCCGTGGCTTCGGTGGCCCCGGCGGCGCAGGCCCCGGCGCGGGCGGCTTCGGGAACGGCAGCGGCACACCCCGGCCGACCGCGCCGCCGCAAGGTTCAGGGACACCTAGTGGTGCTCCCAACGGTTTCGGGGCCCAGTTCCGCGGCGCGACGGGCAAGGTGACCGCTATCGACGGTGGTTCGTTCACGGTGCAGCCGATCGCCCGGCGAGACCAGAACGGCACGACGAGCGCCGCGACATCCCCGGTCACCGTCACCTATGCGGCGTCGACGACATTCACGACTGCTGGCAAGGCAACCGCATCTGCAGTGAAGGTCGGCGTGTGCCTCACCGCTTTCGGGAAGGCTGACGACACGGGGGCCGTCACAGCGACCATGATCCAGCTGAGCCAGCCGGTCGACGGGTCCTGCACGACCGGGTTCCGGCTCGGTGGTGGCGGGGGCCGGCCGGGTGCCACTCCGACGGGAACTCCCAATGCCTGACCGTCGCACGCCTCGCCGCCGCTGGTTCGTGGTCGGTGGCTCGGCTGCCGCCGTGCTGGTGCTGGCGAGCGGATATGCCGTCGCGCTGGGTCAGACGTCGGACGAGACCGGTCAGTACCGCACGGCACGCGTCACGACCGGACCGGTCGACTCCGTCCTCACCCTGACCGGGTCCGTGAGCCGTCTCGACCAGCTGACGGCGACGTTCCCCGCCAGTGGCACGGTCAGCTCGGTGTCCGTCCAGGTGGGTCAGCGGGTCAAGGCCGGGGACGTCCTGGCCTCCATGGACCCGACCGCGCTGCGCGCGACGCTCCTCGACGCAGAGGCGACCCTGGCCCAGGCCGAGGCCAGCCTCGAGGCCGACGAGAGCTCGACCTCGACGTCCTCCTCGGCGTCCTCGTCCGCGTCCACCTCATCGGGGTCCGGCGGCTCCGGCTCCTCGCCCACCGGGTCGAGCTCGGATGCAAAGACCTCGACGGGCAAGCAGTCCTCTGGAAGGGCCTCCTCCACGCCCGGCGGCAGTTCCACGTCCACCCCGTCCGGATCACACGGGTCCACCTCCCACCCATCCGCCGGTGGCTCCGGGACCTCGATCGACCTGAGCGGTCTCCGGCAGGCGCAGCGCAAGGTCGACGCGGCGATGGCCGGCCAGCAGACCGCCTGCGCACCTGTCCTCGTCAACACCGGTACGGGCAGAGGCGCCTCGGGTCCGCCCAGCCGCGGTAACGCACGGCCGGCCTCGTTCTCGCTGACCGGCACTCCCCAGCCGACCGGTTCGGCCGGCCCGACGACCACCGGCACCCCCGAGCCGAGCGGCACCAGCTCGTCGACTGCTTCTCCGACGTCGCCGACCGGCTCGGCAACCACGACGCCCAGCGAGCGACCGACCGAGACGCCGACGAGCACCCCCGACCCGACAGCGAGCACGCCGGCACCGACCGGCACGACGCAGGCAGGCCCGTCAGAGGCCGAGCTCGCCACCTGTGCGGCTGCGCTCCGTACCGTTGCGAACGCTCAGCAGGCCGCGACGGCCGCGCTGACCCAGCTGGCCGGTAGCGTCACCCACCTGGCTCAGCAGGTGGCCGCGGCGGCCGCCGCGGCGGCGGCCTCCCAGGCGGCCCAGGGCGGCTCCGGTCCCTCGTCACAGTCCTCGAACAGCGGCGCCGGCGGCACCGGCGGTAGCGGGAGCAGCGGCACTAGCGGGAGTAACGGCGGCACCGGAGGATCGGGCTCGCCGACCGGGAACGGGCCCTCCGGCGGTTCAGGCTCGGGCGGCTCGGGTGGGTCGAACGCCGGCTCGACGCAGAGCCAGAGCAGCCGGATCGCCTCCGACCGGGTGGCGATCCTCGAGGCCCAGGCTTCCGTCGACCAGGCGCAGGCCGACCTGGACGGCGCGACGCTCAAGGCGCCGATCAGCGGCGTCGTCGCCTCGGTCGCGTTCGTCCCCGGGCAGACCGCGACCTCGTCGCAGGGCGTCGTCATCGTCGGCGACGGCGCGGCCCAGGTCACCGTCAACGTCCCGCTCGCGGACGTCAAGCTCGTGACCACAGGGCTCAAGGCCGCGATCACGCCTGCGGGCGGCACCAAGCAGGAGGACGGCTCCGTGACGTCCGTCGACCTGTTGCCGGCCTCGAGCTCGACCAGCTCCTCGCCGACCTACCCCGCGAAGGTCGTCGTCCCGAACCCGTCGGTCGCGCTCGCGTCGGGCTCGTCGGCAACGGTCTCCGTCGACGTCGGGGGCAGCGCGAACACGCTGCGCGTCCCAGTGTCAGCGGTGGGTGGCCGAACGGGTGGCTCGGGGACCGTCAGCGTCATCGTCAACGGCACGCCGGAGACCCGCAACGTCGTCCTCGGCGCCGTCGGTGGAGGCTATGCCCAGGTGCTCTCGGGCCTGAGTCAGGGTGACGTGGTCGTCATCGCCGACGTCTCGGCGGCCATCCCGACGAACAACGCCGGTTTGCGTGGACTCGGTGGCGGCGGCTTCGTCCGTAACGGGGCGGGCGGCGCGGGGACCGTCCGCAACGGGGCGGGCGGCGCAGGCCCCGTCCGCAACGGATAGCCCACCCCCGGCGTCCGGTCAGGCGTCGGGAAGGTGCCGCTGACGCCACCAGCCGATGACGTTGTTCTTGTGTCGCCACATGATCAGCGCCGCGACCGCCGTGAGCCACACTCCCGTCCAGACGTCGCCCGGTGCGTGACCGGTCCATACGAGCACGGCCACGACGATGATCGACAGGGCACCGAAGATTGAGCCCGCCGCGACCCACCGGGTGAGGGCCACGCTGACGGCGAACACGACGAGGACCACGAGCGCCACCCACGGGGCCGCGCCGAGGATCGCGCCCAGCGTCGTCGCGACGCCCTTTCCACCGCGTCCGCGAAGGAAGGGGGACCAGATGTGCCCGAGCACGGCCGCGATGCCCACGGCATACGCGACGTGTGGGCCGAACCACTGCGCGGCAGCGAAGGTCGGCACGAAGCCCTTGAGCACGTCGAGAACGCCGACGAGCACACCCCACTTGCGCCCCAGCACCCGCCCCGCGTTGGTCGCTCCGGGGTTGCCTGATCCGGACGCCGCGAGGTCCTTTCCGAGGACCTTGGCGATCATCGTGGCAGGGTTGACCGAGCCGATGAGGAAGGCGACAACAACCGCAGCGACCCAGCCGAGCAGTGTGCCCGTCGTCACGACCCGGTGACCTCCGATGGACCGGGCAGGGGCTCGCACGGATGGGGAGCGACGGCGATGGCGACCGTACCCGGGCCGACGTGCGCTCCGACGACGGCGCCGAGCTCGACGACGAACACCTTGGGCGATCCCGGCACCATGGTGCGCAGGTCGGCTGCGATCTGGTCGGCCCGCTCCGCGGCGTCGAGATGGTGGACGGCGATGTCGACGACCTTTCCGCCGGCCTTGACGTGGTCCACGACCATCGCCTCGATCCGCGCGACCGCCCGGGCGGCCGTGCGTACCTTCTCGACGGGCACGATTCGCCCGCCTCGCACCGCGAGGATCGGCTTGATGGCGAGTGCCGAACCGAGCAGCGCCGACGCCGCTCCGATCCGGCCGCCGCGACGCAGGTGCTCGAGTGTGTCGACGTAGAACAACACCCCGGAGGGCGAGAGGCGGGCCCACGCGGAGTCGACGACCGCCTTGACGTCTGCACCGCCACTCGCGGACTCGGCTGCGGTCACGACCGCGAATCCCATTGCCATTCCTATGGTTTCGCTGTCGACCACCTCAACCGGCACCCGGCCTTCGGCAGCAGCGAGGCGCGCCGCTTCTACCGTGCCCGACATCTGTGACGACAGATGGATCGACACGATCTGGGTCGCGCCCTCGTCCGCGAGCCGCGCGTACGTCTCTGCGAACACCTGCGGGGTCGGCCGTGACGTCGTGACGATGGTGTACTCGCGCAGGGCGGCGGCCACCTCGGCGGCCGAGATGTCGCGGCCCTCGATGTGGTCCCGCCCGCCGACGATGACGTGCAGCGGCACGACCTCGATGCCGTGCTTGCGCACGATCTCATCGGGCAGGTATGCCGTCGAGTCCGTGACGATCCGGATGGTCATCTTTCGCTCCTTCCGCCGGTGGACGTCGATGATGCAGGACCCGCCAGAGGTCGACAGGCCACGAACGCACCTTCCCACGGGATGAGCCGTGGTGCGTGGTTCGCGGCCTGTCGGCGCTCAGGCCGGGACGACGTTGACCAGCTTCGGAGCGCGCACGATCACCGTGCGCACGCCGTTCTCGGTCGCCGCGCGGACCTTGTCGCGTGCGAGCACGAGCTCGCGCAGCTCGTCCTCGGAGATGTCAGGGGCGACGTCGATCCGGTCGCGCACCTTGCCCTTGATCTGCACGACGCAGGTGACGAGCTCTTCGATGATCTTCGCGGCGTCGCTGACCGGGAAGGCGGCATAGGTGATGCCCCCCTCGTGACCGAGCCGCCGCCACATCTCCTCCGCGATGTGCGGAGCGATGGGGGCGATCATGAGCACGAGCGCCTCGACGACCTCCCGCGGAGGGATGTCCAGCTTCGTGACGGCGTTGTTCAGCTCGATGAGCTTGGCGATGGCGGTGTTGAACCGCAGCCCGTCGTAGTCCTCACGGACGCCCGCGATGGTGCGGTGCAGCTGTGTGGTCAGTGCCTGGTCCGGCTCGACGTCGGCGACTCGCACCGCGCCCGTCTCCTCGTCGACGACGTTGCGCCACAGTCGCTGCAGGAAGCGCTGGCTGCCGACGACGGCGCGGATCTCCCACGGCTTGCTCAGCTCCAGCGGCCCCATCGACATCTCGTAGACGCGGAAGGTGTCGGCGCCGTAGGCGTCGTACATCTCGTCCGGGCTCACGGAGTTCTTCAGGGACTTGCCGATCTTGCCGTACTCACGGTTGACCTGCTGGCCGTTCCAGACGAACGTCGCCTCGTCGCCGTGGCCGCCCGCCTGCTCCTGCACCTCCGCGGCCGGTACGTACTGGCCGCGGCTGTCGGTGAAGGCGTAGGCCTGGATGTACCCCTGTGAGAAGTACTTCCGGAACGGCTCCTCGCTAGCGACGTGGCCGAGGTCGAACAGCACCTTGTGCCAGAAGCGGGCGTACAGCAGGTGCAGGACCGCATGCTCGACGCCGCCGATGTAGAGGTCCACACCTCCGGGGTCGACCGTGCCGTCGGGCGCCCCGGCGACGGGCGTGCCGTGGCGGGCCAGCCAGTACCGCTCGTTCTCCGGGTCCACGAACGCGTCGTGGTTGGCCGGGTCGAGGTAGCGCAGGTAGTACCAGCACGAGCCGGCCCAGTTCGGCATGGTGTTGGTCTCGCGGCGGAAGTGGCGCGGTCCGCGGCCGTCGCCCAGGTCGAGCTGAACGTTCACCCACTCGGGCACGCGGGACAGCGGCGGCTCCGGCGAGCTTGTCGCGTCGTCGGGGTCGAAGGTCTTCGGGGAATAGTCGGGCACGTCCGGCAGGGCCAGCGGCAGCTGGTCGTCCGGCACGGCATACGCGACCCCGTCGTCGTCGAACATCACCGGGAAGGGCTCGCCCCAGTAGCGCTGACGGCTGAACAGCCAGTCCCGGATGCGGTAGTTCACCGTGCCATGGCCGATGCCGGCGTCCTCGAGATACGCGATGATGCGCGCCTTGGCGTCCGCGACATGGAGCCCGTCGAGGGAGACCCGGTCGTTGCTGGAGTTGATCGCGACCCCGTCGCCCAGGAAGGGCTCGTCGTCCGGGTGGCCCTCATCCGGCTGGACCGTGCGGACGATCGGGATATCGAACTTCTCGGCGAACTCCCAGTCGCGGACGTCCTGCCCGGGCACGGCCATGATCGCTCCGGTGCCGTAGCCCATCAGGACATAGTCGGCCACGAAGACCGGGATCCGCTCTCCCGTAACGGGGTTCGTCGCCCACGAGCCGGTGAAGACGCCGGTCTTGTCGCGCCCCTCCGTCTGCCGCTCGACGTCCCCCTTGCGCGATGCAGCCAGCTGGTATGCCGCCACAGCCGCCTTCGGGGTCGCGCCCGCGTCCCCGTCGACGCCCTTCCAGGAGTCCTTCGAGCCGTCGGGCCAGTCGCCCTGCGGGACCAGGGAGTCCACGATCGGGTGCTCGGGCGCGACGACCATGAACGTCGCGCCGAAGATCGTGTCGGGGCGGGTCGTGAAGACGTCGATGCCCGCGGTCTCCCCGCTGGCGGTCACGACCGGGAACGTCACCCGGGCACCTTGGGACCGGCCGATCCAGTTGCGCTGCATCAGCTTGACCTTCTCGGGCCAGTCGACCCCGTCGAGGTCGTCGGCCAGCCGGTCGGCATACGCGGTGATCCGCATCATCCACTGCGAGAGGTTGCGCCGGAACACCGGGAAGTTGCCGCGCTCGGAGCGGCCCTCGTTGGTGACCTCCTCGTTGGACAGCACGGTGCCAAGGCCCGGGCACCAGTTCACCGGCGCCTCGGACTGGTAGGCCAGGCGGAAGCCGTCCAGCACCTTGGCCTGCTCGGTCGAGCCGAGCTCACCCCACCCCCGGCCGTCCTGGCTCAGCACGGTCCGCCGGCCCGACTCGAACTCCTCGACCAGCTCCGAGACCGGGCGCGCCTTGCCGCGACCGCCGTCGGCACGGACCGCTTCGGTGTCGTACCAGGCATCCCAGATCTGCAGGAAGATCCACTGCGTCCAGCGGTAGTAGTCCTCGTCGATCGTCGCGAAGCTGCGCCTGTTGTCGAAGCCGAGGCCGAGACGCCGCAGCTGGCGCTTCATGACGGTCATGTTCTCCTCGGTCGTCTTACGAGGGTGCTGGCCCGTCTGGACGGCATACTGCTCCGCCGGCAGGCCGAACGCGTCGTACCCCAGGGCGTGCAGGACGTTCTTGCCCAGCATTCGGTGGTAGCGGCTGTAGACGTCCGTGGCGATGTACCCGAGCGGGTGCCCCACGTGCAGTCCGGCACCTGAGGGGTACGGGAACATGTCGAGGACGATCAGCTTCTCGCCGAGGCTCGCGACCTTCTCGGGCTCGGCCCACGGACCGGCGGGGTTGGGCGCGTTGAACGTCCCCTCCTCCTCCCAGCGGTCCTGCCAGTCGTTCTCGATGGTCTGCGCCAGCTGCGCGGTGTAGCGGAACGGGGTCTCGTCCCGGCTTCCTCGCGTCTGCTCGCTCTGGGTCTGCTCGCTCATGTCGATCTCTTTCGTCGCATCGTGGGTGATCGCGTGCTTCGGGCAAAAGAAAACCCCTCGCGCAGGAGGGGGAGCCGCGTTGATGCCGGGAACCCGGCTTTGGTCAACGCGGCTGCGGAAGGAGCAGCAGACCAGCCATGTGCCCAAGGTTAGCGCAGGGCTCCCGGATCAATCCCGACGAGTGGCCCCGCAGCCACACCCCACCCCCGTCGAGTGGCCCCATGGTCGCGACACCAAGCCGGGGTATGCCGTCGAGTGGCCCGCCAGCCACACCCCCGGCAGCCCCAATCCCCGTCGAGTGGCCCGCCAGCCACACCGCCCGGCAGCCCCAATCCCCGTCGAGTGGCCCCGCGGTCCCGGCCGCGGCTCAACATCCCCGGCAGTCGCCCAGGCGTTATCCACAGAACTCTCGCCGCATCACCCCCGAACATCCAGCGGGGCCACGGTCATCTCATGCACTCAACACAGTCCACGGATCACTGGGTCATCGATCACCTCGCAGCGGCGGCACGACACGACCTTCACGTCGCCTGTCATGCGGCGCTATCGGTTGTGCCTGACGGAAGCGCGTTCTCTCACGTCACGGCTGCGCGCCTCTTGGATCTCCCGATCTCGTATGCGATGGCGGACGACGATCGGCTTCATGTCCTTCGGCCGATCACCAAGAACCGAGTTCGCATCTCCGGATTTGTCGGGCACCGCGCCCTCCATCCACGAGCTGTTGTCATGGTGGGCGGGCTACCCGTGGTCGGCCTGGCCGATACCTGGACGGACCTAGGAGAGCTCGTAGGCAGAGGCAAGCCCGTGGGACTGGACGACCTGGTCGTCCTCGGGGACGCCTGTGCTACCAGGCTCGGCAGCCGGCAACCACTCCTGACAAGTGTTCTTTCGCGAGTCCGCCCCCGCGGCAAGCGAACCCTGCTCGAGGCTTACGGCGAGATCCGAGTTGGATCTGCCTCTGCCCGTGAGTCCGTCGCACGCCTTGTCCTCTCGCGGGGCGGGTTGCCTGAGCCCAAGCTGAATGAACCCATCTTCGCCTCGTGGGACCCCGACCTACTCCTTGGTGTGGGTGACCTGGTCTGGGAGCTGGTAGACCCTAATGGGCAGCCGGTCAAGGTCGTCGGGGAGTACCAGGGACGACTCTTCCATTCTGGAATCGCGCGCCGGCGGCGCGACAAGCGGCGAGCGACCGGGCTGCGGGACGACGGCTGGAAGGTGGAAGAGATCTGGAATGACGATCTGAACGGTGCGGGCGCTCGGCGCACGACGCTGATCCGGTTCGCGAAGTTGCTCCATGTCGACATCGGCGACCTCAACCTCGCGAGGGTTGAGCCTCGGTTCTTCTCAAGCCACGCCATGGATCTGGCGATCCAGCGCCAGATGCAAGGGCGCTCAAGAGCTCTCCGGCTTGGGTGACGTGACGACGCGGCCACTCGACGGCATACCCCGGCTTGGGTGACGTGACGACGCGGCCACTCGACGGCATACCCCGGCTTGGGTGACGTGACGACGCGGCCACTCGACGGCATACCCCGGCCCGGGTGACGTGACGACGCGGCCACTCGACGGCATACCCCGGCTTGGGTGACGTGACGACGCGGCCACTCGAGGGGGTGGGGCGGCAGGGGGCGGTCAGCGGAAGAGCCCGACGACGATGAGCACCTGGGCCAGGTGGTACGTGAGGATGACGGCGAGCGGCGCCCAGCGGCGCTCGTGCACGAACCGGTCATGCCCGAGGATCGAGTCGGAGAGCATGAACAGCGCGCAGCCGATGACCACGACCGGATCGCCTTTCCATGCGGCGACGAGCACCAGCGCCGTGAGGACCAGCTGGTAGATGAAGACCGGACCCCGGTTGTGCCCGGCGTGGCGGACGATGTCCCGGCCGACGAGCTGGTGGGCGACCAGCACGGCGGGCACGGCTCCGAGGAACCACCACGGGAATCCGGTCGCCCTCGGCGTCTCGAGGATGGCCCAGGCGTACGCGACATGGGTGAGCAGGAACGCTCCGACCCCGACGAGGAACCGGACCTCCGTGGCGTTGAGCAGTGCGACGTCTCCGACGAGGCTGAACGCGAGGGCCACGATGACGGGCAGAAGGGTCGGCGACCCGGGAACCCGCCCTTCCCAGTAGAGCGACCACGCCACGCCCATGAGGAGCAGCACGAACAACGGCTTGGTGATCCGCTCGACGATGTAGTCGCCCCGCAGCACCGAGCCCCAGTTGATCACGGCGGTCACGCCGAGCGCGACGCCGAGGACCCACAGGTGCGTGGTCACCTGGCCAGACTTGCAGCAGTGCGCGGCCGCGCACAGCGGGACACGCAGACCGATTCCCAGCCGGGTCCGTGGCTCGCGCTGACTCGCCAGTGGAGACGAGATCGGCACTTACAGAGTTCTCTGTCAGACTCGTCCAATGCCGATGCGCAAGTTCCACCACACCGTCACCGCCGACGACACGTCAGCCTCGATCGGAAGCGGTGACCTCGAGGTTCTGGCCACCCCCCGCCTCATCACGTGGTGCGAGAACGCTGCGTTCCAGGTGTGCAAGCAGAGCATCGACGCGGACCACACAACGGTCGGGACCATGGTCAAGATGGAGCACATCCGCGGCAGCGCGGTCGGCTCCGAGGTCGTGGTGCTCTGTGCCGAGCCGATCAACGACGGCCGTCGCCTGGTCTGTCACGTCACCGTCAAGGACGTTGACGGCGAGGAGGTCGCCCGCGGCGAGGTGCACCGGGCGGTCGTCGACCCCGACCGCTTCATGGCCAGGTGCCAGCGGCTCGTCTGAGCCCACGGCGCCACACCACAGCCGCACGCCCGGCAGCACCACCACACCACCGGCACGCCGCGGCCCCACCTCTCTCAGGCGACATCAGAGCACGTAGGCGTCACCCTCGCGGCGGAACCCCAGCCCCTCGTAGTACGGCTCCACCATCCCCGGCGGCATGACGACGCGATGGTAGCCGCGTCGCCGGAACGGCCCGTCGGGACCGAAGACGAACTCCCCTGGCGTGAGGTCACGGTGGCGCGGGGTCACCCAGTCGACGAGCAGCTGTGCGGTGGCGGCGCCTGCGTCGCGCATGACGACGACGCCGACCGTCTCGTCGCCCTTCAGGACGAGGAACGCCGGGTCGCCCGTGAACGGGTCGTGCACGAACTCGGGGTGCGTCTCGCGGATGTCCGCCTCGTGTCGGCGCAGCACGTGGCGCAGGTAGGTGTCGTCACCCTCGACCTCGAGCACCGTGAACTTCGCTGCGTCGTGGCGCTCGCGGGACATCTGTGCCAGGAACCAGATGTTGATCGCGCCGAGCACGATGTTGAGCCCGACCATCGGCCAGACGTGGTTGATGCCGTTGTAGACGATGAGGATGACGCAGCCGACGAGGTTGATCACGCGCAGCCGCCGCAGCTGCGTCTGCAGCAGCGACCAGACCAGCACCGCGGACCCGACCCAGCCGAGCGCCTCGAGCCACCAGGAACCCATGCCGGGAGCCTAGTGAGGGCCGATGGGTTCGACCCGGCGAACGTCGAGGGTCCCGAGCGCGGAGCCCGAAACCGTCGAGGGTCCGGCGACCGGTGCGGTCGCCGGACCCCTCGCCGGCGCAGCAGTGGCTCAGCCCTGGGCCTGCTCCGAGAAGATCGCGTCGAGCTCCTCGTATCCGGCGAGCACCCCTGACTCCATCCCGCTCGCGAGGATGGCGTCGCGGATCTCGAACGAGTCGACGACCGACAGCACGACGACGCGGGTGCGGCCGTCGCCGAGGTCCTCGAGGGTCGTGCAGTCGAGACTCACGCCGTCCGGCATGCCCTCCCAGGTGAAGGTCTGGACGATCCGCTGCGGACGCCGGACCTCGTGGAACGAGCCGTAGAAGCTCGCGATGACCTCGCCGCCACGAACGGCGTCGTACCGGTACCTGCCACCGGTGGTCGCCTCCCACTGCTTGAGGTTCATCAGGGTGTCCTTGGGCCCCAGCCAGCGAGCGACGAGGTCGGGATCGGTCAGGGCGGTGAACACGGTGTCCGGACTGGCGTCGAAGTCGCGGACGATCTTGACGGTCGGCACGTTCGGGTCGGCCTCGATGGTCGTCTCGTGGGTGCCCTGCGGGTAGGTCTGGATGGTCATGATGCTTCTCCTTGTGATGTGCGGTGTGGGGTGCCCTGTGCGCGTTCCGCGTCCGACTCCTGCAGCTCGGCGAGGACGGCGTCGAGGCGGGTGAACCGCTCCTGGGCCTGCCGGCGGTAGCGCTCGATCCACTTGGTCATGAGGTCGAACACCTCCGCTTCCAGATGGACGGGTCGGCGTTGCGCCTCGCGGGTGCGGGTGACCAGGCCGGCCTCCTCGAGCACCTTGAGGTGCTTCGAGACCGCCTGGACCGTCATCCCGTACGGGTCGGCGAGCTGCCCGACGGTCGCGTCGCCGTCGGTCAGGCGCGCGACCATGTCGCGGCGGGTCGGGTCGGCGAGTGCGGCGAAGACTCGCGACAGCCGGTCGTCGGTCACGATGCGCTCCTTCGTTATCAACCAATTGGTTGATAACTACTCTAGAGCTCGCCTTCTGCCTTTGTCAACCGTTTGGTTGAGGAAGATCGTCGGGCCGCGGCCCGTGCCCCACGACCTTGAGGCCGATGACCGCTCCGACGATCCCGGCGAGCAGCAGCGCCTTCGCCCAGGAGAACGCCTCACCGCCGAAGGCCATCGCCCAGCCGACGGTGAGCGCTGCCCCGACACCTGTCCACACGGCATACGCGGTGCCGATAGGGATCGAGCGCGTCGCGCGGGCCAGGCCCACCATGCTCAGGGTCCCGGCGACGAAGAACACCAGGCTCGGCACGAGCACGGACAGCCCGTCGGAGGCCGCGAGCGCGGACGCCCACACAGCCTCGAGAACGGCACTAGCAAGCAGGACGAGCCACGGCATCATGCCACCGCCTTGAGTCCGGCGACGCACGCCACGAGCAGCACGAGCAGCACGGCGCGGGCGGCGCTGAGCCGCTCCTGGCCGCGGGCCACCGCGAGCAGGACGGTGCCGACGGCACCGATGCCCACCCAGACGGCGTATGCCGTCCCGCCGGGCAGCCCGGTCATCGCCCAGGCGAGGCCGACCATGCTGAGCAGCAGCGAGACGGCGAACAAGGCCGTCGCTCGAGGACGGCGGAAGCCGTCAGACGCGGCGAGCGCGGTGGCCCACACGGCCTCCAGCGCTCCCGAGATGACCAGGACAAGCCAGAACATGGCAAACCGTTCTGGCCGTCTTGTCGCTGGGCGGGTACGGCTCCCTCGTCCGCGCACGCACTGCTGCGTGCTCACCGAAATTCTACCAATCGGGCGTGTCCGGCAGAAATCGTGTATCACCCGATGTGGCCGAGCGTACTGTCGAGTGCAGGTGCGGTTCCTGCAGACCGAGGATTGCCATGAGCCGTGACTATCTCGACTTCGACCTCGCCGTCACCCGCGAGGGCCAGGGGTATGCCGCACGCGTCGTCGCGTCGCCCGCCGGCCAGGTCTCCGCGCCCTTCACGCTCCCCTTCTCGCTCGTCGAGCTCGCGCAGTTCATGAATGCCGTCGGGCCGCCGAGGGTCTCCTCGCGCCGGCTCGTGCCTGCCGAGGCGAGAGTGGTCGACGTCAAGGACTATGGCCGCCGGCTCGGTGACGCGCTGCTCGCCGGCGAGGTGGCCCGGGCCTTCCGGGAGAGCCTGACGACAGCGACGAGCCAGGGCAAGGACCTGCGACTGCGCCTTCGCCTCGACGCGGTGCCCGACCTCGACCCGGTGCCCTGGGAGTACCTCTACGACACGCGCCTCGACCGCTTCCTCGCCCTGTCGCAGGAAACGCCGGTCGTGCGGCTCATCGACTCGGCCGACCGGCCTCCGGCCGTCGAGGTCGAGCCACCGATGCGTGTCCTGGTGATGATCTCGAGCCCGAGCGACATGCCCGAGCTCGCGGTCGAACGGGAGGAGCAGCTGCTGCGCGCCACGACCGGTGACCTGGTCAAGGCCGGGCAGCTCGAGATCGTCGTTCTGGAGGACGCGACCCTAACCTCCCTGCAACGAGCCCTGCTCGACGACTACCACGTCTTTCACTTCATCGGGCACGGCGGGTTCGACCAGCAGGCCCAGGAAGGGGTGCTCGTCCTCGAGCGCGAGGACGGCACCGCCCACCGGGTCAGCGGCGTGCGCCTCGGCACCCTGCTGCACGACGCGCGCGGCCTCCAGCTCGCCGTCCTCAACGCCTGCGAGGGAGCTCGCACATCGGGTCGCGATGCCTTCTCGGGCGTCGGACAGGCGCTCGTACGCCAGGGCCTGCCCGCGGTCGTGGCCATGCAGACCGAGATCTCCGACCGGGCCGCTCTCGTCTTCAGCCACGAGTTCTACTACTTCCTGTCCCGTGGGCTCGGCATCGATGCCGCCATCTGCGAGGTCCGCAAGGCCATGGCCGTGTCCGACGAGGCGTCCGAATGGGGCACCGCCGTCCTGCTCAGGTCCGGCACCGACCAGCCGTTCACCGTCACGGCGCAGCCGGTCGCATCGACCCGCCGCACGGAGTCTCGACTCGAGTCGCTCTACGACGCCGCACAGGGCGCCCTGGCGGCGCAGGCGCCTGGCACGGCCTTGCCGATGCTCGAGCAGATCGCGGCCGAGCAACCCGACTACCAGGACGTCACCGAGCTCATCGAGCGGGTCCGGCCGAGCGTCGATGGCGGTCCAGATCGGGCGCCGGCCCCGGACCTGCCCCCGGGCACCGGCGGCGGGCCATCCGGGGCCCATGACGTCGGAGCGACCGGGGTCCCGGGCGGGGAACCCCAGGCCGCAGGCAGCGGCGGAGCGCCGCCGACCATAGCCCTGCCGCTCACGGGCGGGGAACCGCCGCACCAGGAGGGTCCGCCCCCGAGACACGAGCCCCCGCCTTCGGCAGAGGAGTCGGCGCATCATGGCTTCCGCTTCAGCAAGCTGGTGCGGCCGCTCCTGCTCCTCGCCGTCATCGTCGCCGCCCTGGTCGCCTGGCGGTTCCTGCCCAGCCTGCTGCAGAAGAGCCCCCTCGTCTCCGTCGCGTGCGGCTCGTCGGAGCAGCTCGGCAACACGGCCGGCTCGGACTTCACCATCGGCTGCGCCCCAGTCGCTCCGACGATCGACGGGTCCTTCGACGACTGGCGCTCCATCCCGTTCCACGACATCACCGCGACCATCACACCGTCGCCTGACCGCCAGCCCGGCCTGCGCGGCCAGTGGCAGGCCCTCTGGGATGCCGACGGCCTCTACGTGCACGTCATCGTCACCGACGACGACATTCGGCCGGTCCAGGCCCCGGCGTCGGCCTGGTTCCAGGGAGACGGGGTGTCGTTCGAGATCGGTCCCGACCCCAGCAAGCTCAAGAGCAGCGCACCCCTGCGTCCGGGCCGCGACTTCCACGTCATCATCGGTCTGCTGGAGAACGACGACCGTGGCGCCGCGGCCGCGATCAACCCCGTGGGCACGGGTCGGGGCGGCGTGCTCGTCTTCGTCAAGGGCAAGGCCCATCCCGAGATCACCGTCGCGCGGCGAAACACCTCCGACGGGTACGAGCTCGAGGCAAAGGTGCCGTGGAGCTCCATCGGACGAGACCTGGCACCCTCGCGGGGTACCGTCCTCGGGCTCAACTTCAACATCAGCGACGCGTTCCCGCTCCCCCACTCCTGGGCGCTTCGGTCCATGCTCAGCAGCAACCCCGACCGGTCCTCCGACAACCAGAACCATCCCGGCACCTGGCAGACCGCCATGCTGTCGGATGCCTCGTGACATGCCTGGTCGCCTTTACGCCCTCCTCGTCGGCATCGACGCCTACCCGTCACCCGTGCCGCAGCTGCAGGGATGCGTCAACGACGTCGTGGTCTTCGCCGACGTGCTGCGGCAGCGGGTCGGCGCGGACGACCTCGACCTGCTCACTCTGACCGACGCCGGGGCCACCCGGGTCGCGGTCACCCGGCACTTCACCCAGCACCTCGGCCGCGCGAGCGCCGAGGACGTCGCGCTGTTCTACTACAGCGGGCACGGCTCCCAGCAGGCCACGCCCGAGGAGCTGTGGCCGATGGAGCCCGACCACCGCAACGAGACGATCGTGTGCTTCGACAGCCGCCAGCCGGGCTGCTGGGATCTTGCCGACAAGGAGCTCGCCGTCCTCGTCGGCGGGGTGGCGGCCTCCGGCTGCCACGTGCTCGTCGTGCTCGACTGCTGCCACTCCGGCGGGGGGACGCGCGACGCCGACGAGGTCGTACGGCTCGCTCCGGTCGACCCGAGGCCCCGTCCCGTGACGACGTTCCTCGACGGCGTGGCCGGGCTCGCGGCCATGGCATCGACGGCACCGACGGCACCGACCGCACCGACGGCAACGGTGGCAGCGGTGGCGTCTACGGCAGCGACGGCACCCACAGGACCAACGGCATTCATACCTCCCATGGCGCCCACAGGTCCGACGGCAGGAGCGGCCTCGACCGCGCGTTGGGATGCTGCCCCGCGCTGGTCGCTGCCCATCGCGCGTCACGTGCTGCTGGCGGCGTGCCGGTCCTCGGAGCGGGCCAAGGAGGTGACCGTGCTCGGGCGCCAGCGGGGCGCGCTCTCGGCGGCGCTCGAGACAGCGCTGCTCGGCGGCGACGGGCGGCCGTCGTACCGGGATGTCCTGCGGATGGTGACCTCCGATGTCCTGGGCCGCGTCTCCGACCAGCACCCGCAGCTCGAGTCGGCCGACGCCACCGAGCTCGACCGTCCCTTCCTCGGCGGCGCGATCCCCGCGACACCGCGGCCACTGACCCTGAGCCGTATGCCGGACGGCTGGTCCATCGACTCGGGCGCCGTCCACGGCGTCCCTGAGCCGATCGGCGACGACACGACCGAGCTCGCCGTGTACCCGCTGACCGGGGCGACCTCGGGGTCTCCACTCGCCACCGCCCGGGTGACCACGGTCCTGCCCGACCGCAGCCTCGTGGCCCTCGCTCCGGACCTCGACCCCGGTTTCGTGTACCGCGCCGTGGTCACCTCGATCCCGCTGCGACCGATGACGGTGTGCGTCGTCGGCGACGACGCGGGCACCGCCGCTCTGCGCGCCGCGGCCGACAACGCCGACGAGACCCTCGTCGACCTGGCCTCGGGCACCAGCACCGAGGTCGCCGACCTTGTCGTCGAGGCGACCCCCAGCGGCTTCGTCATCACGCGGCCCGGAGTCACTCGACCGCTCGTGCCCGTCGTGGCGGGCGAGGGCCGTGAGCAGCGGACCATCGCAGCGCTCGAACACGTGGCCCGCTGGCTTCGGCTCTCCGGACTGTCGAACCCGGGCACGCAGCTGCCCGCCGGGGCCGTGCAGCTGACCATCGATACACCCTCGGGCCCGGTCGGGGCAGGCGGCACCGTCAACATCGCCTATGCCGGTGACACCGCTCCGCAGTTCACTGTGGGTCTCGTCAACACGACCCCCGAGCCTCTCTGGGCGGCACTGCTCGACCTCACGGAGACCTACGGGATCTTCACTGACGCGTTCCCGGCTGGGTCGGTCGCCCTCGGGCCCGGCGAAGCCACCAGCGTCGACCTCGTCGGCCAGGTGTCGGACGAGCTCTGGCAGGCCGGGACGGTGTCACTGCGCGACCAGCTCATGGTGGTGACCGGCACGATCGAGTTCGACCCCAGGTCCCTCGAGCAGGACGAGCTCGACGTGACCGTCGTCCCATCACCGGCGACCACCCCGACGACGACGACCCGCGGCGGCGATGCCCTTTCAGCAGGCGGTCACGGGGTCCGGTCCGTGGACGAGGCGTCCAACCTCGACCGTGCCCTCGATGGCACGCGGACCCGTCGGCTCGGTCCCAGCACGGCGTCGGCGGCCGTCGCGGACTGGCGCACCGACTCGGTGTTCGTCGTCACGTCACGTCCGCGCTGAGCCGTGCCGGGCGGCATACGCGGGCCGGCTGCGTCGGTCTCACCTGAATCGGATGATCCCAAAAGTGACGGGTGTGACGACGATGGAGATGCCACGGGCGTCCGTGGTCGACCAGTGGTCGACGTCGAAAGGACAACTCATGTCTGAAGTGTTCCTCACCCGCAAGCGCACCGGGTGGGACATCGTGCTTGGCATCCTCCTTCTGCTCGCCGGCGTCATCGTGCTCGCGCACTCCGTGATCGCGACCGCCGTCTCGGTGCTGTTCATCGGGTGGATGCTGCTGCTGTCGGGGCTCGTGGCGTTCGTCGCCTCGTTCTTCCACCGTGAGGGCGGCCATTTCTGGCTCATCGCCCTCTCCGGTGCGCTGATGTTCGTGCTCGGCCTGTTCATGGTGCGCAACCCGTCGGTCGCGGCGCTGTCCCTGACTCTCATGGCCGGTGCGCTCTTCCTCGTCTCGGGCATCGTCCGCCTCGTCGTGTCCGCATCGGACAAGGAGGACCGCGTCGTGCTCATCATCGGCGGCGTCGTCTCGACCATCCTTGGCCTCATCGTCCTGTTCAACATCTGGGCCGCGACGCTGACGCTGCTCGGCATCCTCGTCGGCATCGAGGCACTCATCGAGGGCGTGACGCTGCTCATCATGGGCCGCTACCACGCGGAGACCGCTGACCTGGCGGCCCCGGCAACAACTCCCCCGCCCGCAGCGACCGCCTGAAGCTGACCGCCGGAGCGTGGCCGCCTCACGGCGCACACCCGTGGCGAACCGAACGATGGGCCGGACGTGACTCGTCCGGCCCATCGTCGTCCACCCGGCTTCCGCCGTCGTCAGGTGCGGTCGCGCAGCCGGTCCATCTCGCGAGTGACCTCGATCTCGGTCGGGGGCCTCGTCATGAAGACGTCCCAGGCATGCATCACCAGTCCGACGCCCCAGCCGGCGATCGGGAAGATCGGCCAGAAGAAGCCGCTCCCGGTCATCATCCAGATCGCGACGATCATGCCGTTGACGAGCGCATACACCAGCAGGTGCACGCGGAAGTCCGCCTTCTTCTTCAGCGTCTCGATGGCCTGTGCCCGCAAACCATCCTCGCCCTGTGCTCCCGTGCGATCGACCGTCGCGTCGACGCTCTCGACGTTCGTCTCCTTGTCCATCCTTGTGCACCTCCTGGTCCGACCATCGCGGAGCAGCGATCGCGGCGCCAGAGGCGAACGTCCCGCGACAGAACGTCCCGCGACCCCGTCGCGCACTGGCCTGCCTATAAACGTCTTGAGATGCAAGAAGGGCCGGACGAAAAAGCGTGTCCGGCCCTTTGCCATCTGGTGGAGCTGAGGGGACTCGAACCCCTGACCCCCTCCATGCCATGGAGGTGCGCTACCAGCTGCGCCACAGCCCCGTACGGGTGTCACCTCGGTGAAGCGACTGCGTAACAATAGCGGGTCGTCCGGCTCGATCCCAAATCGGATCGGGCGCCGGCACAGGCGCCCCGGAGGTGCTCGCGCCGGCGTCAGGTCAGCTCCGCCAGGGGCCGAGGTTCCAGCCGGCGATCCGCCACCGCTTCTCGTTGGAGAAGCTCTTCCCGGCCTCGACGAGCTCCACCCAGTGGCAGTTGTCCAGGCCTCGGAGCACCCGGTCGGACAGCTCCTGCGACAGCCCGACGAGCTCCGCCGCCGCCACTCGGCCCGAGACGCCATGGGCCACGACGACCGCCGTCTCGCCGGGCAGGAGCTCCCGCTCGACCTCCCGCATCACCGCGCCGACCCGTGCGGCCACATCGGCGCGGGTCTCCCCCGTGACTCCCTTGGGGACGTCCTCCCCCCGGTCGAGCGCCGCGATGAGATCGGGGTACTGCTCCTTGACCTGGTCGGCGTGCATCCCCTGCCACTGCCCCACGTGCACCTCCCGAAGGCGCGCGTCGAGGCGCACGTCAAGCCCGGTCAGCTCGGCGATGGCGTCAGCGGTCGAGGCCGCGCGCCGCAGGTCGCTCGAGAACAGCAGCACCGGGCCGTATGCCGCAAGGTGCGGTGCGGCCTCGCGCACTTGTTCACGCCCGCGCTCTGACAGGTCGGTGTCCTTGTGCCCCTGCCAGACGCGCGCCGCGTTGTCGACCGTCTCGGCGTGCCGCATGATGACGATCCGCCGCGGACCCGGCGCCTGGGGCCTGGTGGTCACGCCTCGGCGTCCTCGGTCTCCTCCGACCTGGGGCGCTCGGGCGTCTCGATCGTCGACAGGTCGATCTCGGGGCAGTCCTTCCAGAGGCGCTCCAGGGCGTAGTACTGCCGCTCCTCCTCGTGCTGCACGTGCACGATGATGTCGCCGAAGTCCATCAGCACCCACCGGCCGTCCCGCTCCCCTTCGCGCCGCACCGGCTTGCTGCCGAGCTCGCGAAGGCGGTCCTCGACCTCGTCGACGATGGCCCCGACCTGGCGCTCCGACGGCGCCGACGCGATGACGAACACGTCGGTCAGCGGCATCTGGTCGCTGACATCGATGGCCATCACCCTCTCGGCGAGCTTCTCGTCGGCGGCGACGGCGGCCGCCTTGGCCAGCTGGAGGGAACGTTCTGGAGCGGTCACGAGTCTCCTTGGGACAGATGGTTCTCGAGCGCGGCCCGCGTGGTCCTCGTCGGATGGGTCGACGGGTCGTGCAGGACGCTGCCCGCCTCGGCCGGCTCGGCGGCATACAGGCGGTACTTGTTGATGTACTGGACGACGCCGTCGGGCACGAGATACCAGACCGGCTCGCCGTCGGCGACCCGCGCGCGGCAGTCAGTCGAGCTGATCGCCATCGCCGGCACCTCCTGGAGGGTGACGCGGTCCTCGGGCAGTCCCTTGTCGGACAGGACATGACCCGGGCGGGTGACGCCGATGAAGTGCGCGAGCTCGAACAGCCGCTCGACGTCCTTCCACGACAGGATCTCGGCGAGCGCGTCGGCGCCGGTGATGAAGAACAGCTCGTCGTCGGGGCGGTCGGCCTTGATGTCGCGCAGTGTGTCGATCGTGTAGGTCAGTCCCGGCCGGTCGATGTCGACGCGGCTGACGGTGAAGCGCGGGTTGGAGGCCGTCGCGATGACGGTCATCAGGTAGCGGTCCTCGGCGGGTGAGACGCGGCGCTCGGCCTTCTGCCAGGGCTGGCCGGTCGGGACGAATACGACTTCGTCCAGGCCGAAGAGCGACTGGACCTCACTGGCGGCGACGAGGTGGCCATGGTGGATCGGGTCGAACGTCCCACCCATGACGCCGAGGCGCATGCTCAGTGGTGGGACCCGTCAGGTCCGCTCGGGTGGCGCGGGTCCTGGGCGGCGGGACGCCGCACCTTGTACGCGGTGTTGCGGAACGTCCAGGTGATCCCGAGAAGGACCAGGAAGATCGCGAAGACGATGAAGAAGTAGGCGATCACGGGCATGGGGAGCTCGCGAGCGGCTTCCCCCTCGGCAACGAGCGCGAAGACACGATCAGACATGCCGTCAGCCTAGCGCCAGCCCCCGTATGCCGTCCGGCGGGCCGGGAGACCGCCGAGCGCTCCAGACTCGGCCCGGCGGAGCCACCCCGGCCCCACCGACCCGAACGGCTCGTCCCCTGCCGCGACGGCGTCGAGGACCACATCGCGCCAGTGGCGCGCAAGTGCGACGACCTCGGCGGGGTAGTCGAGCTCGACGCGGTGCTGCTCGAACTCGTCCTCGTCGTCGACGTACAGGTCGCCCTCGCGCGTCAGCACGATGTCCAGGTCGAGGTCGACCATGGCCACCTCCCACAGCGGGGCGTCCCGACCGTCCCCCAGCTGGGAGCCGGGGGTCCGGCGCTGCCAGCGGGGCTCGGTTGTCATGTCGACGTAGACGCTGATCTCCTTGGGGTCCGGGTAGAAGCCCGCGGCATACGCCCCGATGTGCGGCACCATCGAGACCCAGCCGACCGCCTCCTCGAAGTCCATCCCCGGGCGGACGCATCGAGTGCCGGGCGGGGCGTACCACCAGTGGCCGTGGACGTCCGCCCCGAGGTAGCGACCGGCCCACTCCCAGTGCGGCCCTCCGCCCCACTTCGTGAAGCGCCCTGCGACAGGTGTGCCGACGGCGAGGCCTCCGGGCGGCATACCTCCGACGGACGGCAAGCCCGCCGGCGGCGTCCGGTCCCCGCGGCGCTCTGGTCTCGGCGACGTCACCGTCCGAACGCTACGGCACAGCGGGCTCCCAGCACGGTGACAGGGCGAGCCCACCTGCGGCCGTAGGCTAGATGTCATGGTTCCCGAGCTTTCCGTCGTCATCCCCATGTTCAACGAGGAGGAGGTGCTCCCTCTGCTCGTCGACCGGCTGCGCCCCCTGCTCGACGGGATGGGCGGCACCTACGAGGTCGTCGCGGTCGACGACGGGAGCAAGGACCTCACGGCGGCGCTGCTGCAGCGCTACCACCGCGAGTGGCCCCAGCTGCGGGTCGTCCGGCTGCGCGCCAATGCCGGCCACCAGGCCGCCATCTCCGCAGGGCTCGTGTGCGCGCTCGGCGACTACGTCGTGACGCTTGACGCCGACCTGCAGGACCCGCCGGAGATCATCCCCCAGATGCTCGCCGCAGCGAAGGACGACGGCGTCGACGTCGTCTACGGCGTGCGCAGCGACCGGTCCACCGACACGTGGTTCAAGCGGTTCTCCGCGCAGATGTTCTATCGGCTCATCGGCCTCATGTCGCCGACGAAGGCGCACGCGGACGCGGGTGACTACCGCCTCATGTCGCGGGCCACGGTCGACGCGGTCAACAGCCTCCCCGAGCACAACCGCGTGCTCCGCTTCATCGTCCCCGCGCTGAACTTCCCGTCCGACACCGTCGAGTACAAGCGCGAGGAGCGCGCGGCGGGCTCCTCGAAGTACCCGCTGATGAAGATGGTCAAGCTCTCGCTCGACTCGCTGACGGGCTTCTCCACGGCCCCGCTGCGGATGGCCACATTCGCCGGCCTCGGCGGCGCGGTGCTCGCGCTGCTCCTGCTCATCTACACCCTGGTCGCCCGCTCGCAGGGGCACACCGTCGCCGGCTGGACCTCGACGGTGGCGATCGTCGCGGGCGTCGGGGCCGTCCAGCTCGTCTGCGTGGGGATCCTCGGGGAGTACATCGGTCGCATGTACGCCCATATGCAGGGGCGCCCGACGTACTTCATCGCCTACGACTCGATGACCACCGAGGTCCGAGAGCACGGACCCACCGACACACCGCTTCCGGCGCAGCCCACCGCCGCCCCGATCCACGTGGCCGGCGAGCCGGTCGCGCGACCGGTCGGACCGCTCGTCGCCGCCGGCTCCCCCGGCAGCCTCAGCGCCAACGGGCACCCGGGCGGCACGTCGCGCGAGCGGACGCCGGACACCACGCAGGACACCACCCAGGACACCGTGCAGGCCACGACGCCGAACACCGCACCGGCCGGCACGCCGGAGCACACTCAGCTGCTCGGCTGATTCCCGACTGCGTCGGGTCCGGCCCCAGTGCCACGGGGTGGGCCCGGCGGTCAGCCTGCACGCGGCCGCGCGGTCAGCCCAGCGTGCGGGCGTCGCGGTCAGCCGCGCGGCTGTGCGCGCACGAGCAGGCTGACGCCCGGCAGGGACTTGACGGGCAGGTAGCGCTCCGCGGTGATGATGGTGCGCAGCCCGAAGTTCACGACCGGGTTGAGGTCCTCGAGGTCCGATCCGCTGCTCGTCCGGCGGTGCATCGCGACCACCGGCCTCAGTAGCACGTTCCAGGAGCGCACGTCCGTCACCTCGAACCGTCCACGGTCGAGCAGGTCGAGCAGGCCCTCGCGCGTGTACCGCCGAACGTGGTCCACCGCCTCGTCGTGGCTGGACCAGAGCCGCGGGTCGGCCGGAACGGCGACGAGGTACGTGCCATTGGGCTTGAGCACCCGGTGCACCTCTGCCACGGCGGCGTCGTCGTCGTGCAGGTGTTCGAGCAGGTCGAACTCGATGACCAGGTCGAGGGAGTCGTCCGCGAGCGGCAGGCTCGTGGCGTCGCCGCGCAGCGTGGCCAGGCCACGCGTGTGCGCCACCTCCGCGCCGTCGGCGCCGTACTCCAGGGCGACGGCCTCCCAGCCGTGCTCACGCAGCACCCGGGTGTTGCCACCTCCGGCCGCTCCGATGTCGATGGCGCGGCCGGGGGTCATTCCGGCGATCGCCTTGGCAAGGAGGTGACGACGCTCGCGGTACCACCAGTGGGTGTCCTCCAGCTCAGCGAGCTTGCGGACCTCGGTGCCTTCCATGGTGGGACATCATGCCATCAGGTCCGGAGTGCCCCCGGGGCGCCCGTCAGCGCACGTGTCCGTCGCCCTCGACCACCCACTTGGTCGTGGTCAGCTCAGGCAGCGCCATCGGGCCGCGGGCGTGCAGCTTCTGGGTCGAGATACCGATCTCGGCTCCGAAGCCGAACTCGCCACCATCGGTGAACCGCGTGCTCGCGTTGACCATGACAGCCGCCGCGTCGACCTCCGCCGTGAAGCGTCGTGCGGCCGCGCGGTCCTCGGTGACGATGGCCTCGGTGTGGCCCGTGCCGTACCGGCGGATCCGCTCCATGGCCTCGTCGAGGTCGTCGACGACGGCGACGCTCATCTCGAGGCCGTGCCACTCGGTGCCGAAGTCGGCCTCGCTCGCGAGGTCGTATGCCGCTCCCGCAGCCTCGGCGTACTCGGTGACCTCGGGTGCCACGTGCAGTCTCACCCCGGCCCCGGCAAGGTCCGTCAGAGCCTTGGGAAGGAAGTCGGCCGCGACGTCGCGATGCACGAGAAGCGACTCCGCCGCGTTGCAGACGCTCGGGCGGTGGGTCTTTGCGTTGAACGTGATGGCCTGCGCCTTGTCGAGGTCTGCCCGCCGGTCGACGTAGACGTGGCACACGCCGATGCCGGTCTCGATGACCGGCACGGTCGACTCCTGGACGACGGTCTGGATGAGGTCCGCTCCGCCACGTGGGATGACGAGGTCGACGTAGCCGCGAGCGGTCATGAGGGCGCGGGCAGCGTCGCGGCCTCCTTCCTCGAGGAGGGCGACAGCATCGACCGGAAGACCTTGTGCGGCAAGGGAGTCGCGCATGGCGGTGACGAGCGCGTGGTTGGTGCTCGCTGCCGCCGACCCGCCGCGGAGGATGACCGCGTTGCCGGACTTGAGGGCTAGCCCCGCGGCGTCGACGGTGACGTTGGGACGTGCCTCGTAGATCATGCCGATGACGCCCATCGGCACCCGGACCTGACGGATCTGCAGGCCGTTGGCGAGCGTGGACCCCCGGACGACCTCGCCGACGGGGTCCGGCAAGGCGGCCACGTCGCGCAGCGCCTGGGCCACCGCGCGCACGCGCGACTCGTCGAGACGCAGCCGGTCCTGCAGGCTCTCGGTCATGCCGTTGGCCCGGCCACGCTCGATGTCCTGCGCGTTGGCCGCGACGACGGCGGGTGCAGCGGCCTCGACGGCGTCGGCGAGGTGGAGCAGCGCGGCGTCCTTTTCGGCGCGTGACATCAGGGCGAGCCGTCGCGAGGCGACCCGCGCCTGCCCGGCGAGACCGGTCACGTAGTCGACGACGGCGGGGTCGATCGCTTGCGTCATGCGACCAGCGTAGGTCTGCGTGGCCGCGGGTCACGCATCCTTTCCGTGGGCTGGGACCGCGCGGGCCAGCATACGACCCGTGGCGAAGCAGTCTGTGCTCATGGAAACGACCCCTAGAGCATGGGAGGCGTCAGTCGAAGATCCCGCTGTAGGCGTTGAGGGCGGGCTGGCCGCCGAGGTGGGCGAAGAGGACGGTGGAGTCCCTGGCGATCTCGCCGGACGTGACGAGGTCGACGAGCCCGGCCATCGACTTTCCCTCGTAGACGGGGTCGATGATCATGCCTTCGAGACGCCCGGACAGGCGGATCGCCTCGATGGTCGACTCGACCGGGATGCCGTAGAGGTCGCCCGCCCAGCCGTCGAGCACCGTGACCTCTTCGTCCCGCACGTCACGCTCGAGCCCGATGAGGCGGGCGGTGCTGCGGGCGATCCGGCCGACCTGGTCGCGGGTCTTGTCCAGCGTGGCCGAGGCGTCGATGCCCAGCACCCGTCGCGGGCGCCCGCCGGCGTCCTCGAGCGCGGCGAACCCGGCGATCATGCCGGCGTGCGTCGACCCGGTGACGGTGCACACGACGATGGTGTCGAAGAAGACGCCGAGCTCCTGCTCCTGTGCGGCCACTTCGTACGCCCAGCCCACAAAGCCGAGCCCGCCGAGCGGGTGCTCGGACGCGCCCGCCGGGATGGCGTAAGGCCTGCCCCCGGACGCCTCGACCTCGGCAAGGGCGTCCTCCCACGACCTTCGGATGCCGATGTCGAAACCGGCCGGGTCGAGCCTCACGTCGGCGCCCATGATCCGCGACAGGAGAATGTTGCCGACCCTGTCGTTCACGGGGTCGTCCCAGTCGACCCATTTCTCCTGGACCAGGCGGCACTTGAGGCCGAGCTTCGCGGCCACCGCGGCGACCTGCCGGGTGTGGTTGCTCTGGTACCCGCCGATCGACACCAGGGTGTCGGCCCCTTGGGCGAGCACGTCGGGCACGATGTACTCGAGCTTGCGGGTCTTGTTGCCGCCGAAGGCGAGTCCGGAGCTGACGTCCTCCCGTTTGGCCCAGACCTGGGCGCCGCCGAGGTGCGCGCTCAGCCGGTCGAGCGGGTGCACGGGGCTGGGGCCGAAAGTGAGCGGGTAGCGCTCGAAGTCGTAGATGGACATGCGGGTCTCCTTCGGGGCGTGCGTGGTCGGCGTGCTGGGTTCCGGCATCCCGATGCTGATCGGGTATGCCGTTCAGGTGGGTCGGTCCTGGTCGGCGTCCTCGAGTGCCGCGATGAGCGGGCGCAGGGTCTCCCAGGTCTCATGGGCCACCTCGGCCGCTGCAGCGGTGTCGCCCGCCTCGCAGAAGTCGGTGAGCCGGTCGTGCAGGGCCACGGACGCGCGGCCGGACAGGGACGTGAATCGGAGCCGCTCGAGCCGGCGCAGGACGGGCGTGAACTGCTCGAGGACCGTCTCGATCGCGTGGTTCGCGGCAGCCCGGACGGCGACAGCATGGAAGTCGTCGTCAGCGGCGACCGCCGCCTCGGCGTCGCCGCGCCGCAGGGCCGTCGCAAAGCGGTCGTTCGCCTCCCGCATCGAGGCGATGTCACTCGCGCCGAGCTGGGGGACGGCGAGCTCCACGGCGAGCTGGTGCATCGACGCGACGACAGCCTGGGCATCGCGGATGGCGCGCGCGTCCAGCGTGGCGACGGTCGTCGACCGGCCCGGCGCGGCATTGACCAGCCCAGCCTGGCCGAGCCGGAGCAGCGCCTCACGCACCGGCGTCCGGCTCACCCCCAGCCACGCAGCGACCTCCTGGTCGCGCAGCTGCTCCCCCGGCGTCAGGGTCCCGTCCACGATCGCGTCGCGCAGGCGGGTGTAGACGTCGTCGCGAAGTAGTGCCCGTCGTGGCGGCGCGTCGGTCTGCGGGATCGGCATGCAATATATTGCACATCACCGGCTCGGCGCGGTCAAGCCCTGGTCGTCTCGCAGGCTCGGCCGGCGCGTCCTCTGTCCCCACGGACACATCAAACCCGCGCTCGCGAGGCGTCCACGCAGGCCCGGCCACCGCAGGAGCGACCTTCGTATGTCCGTCGGCACGCCGACCGACGAGCCGGGCGTGGACGTCTGCGCAGCGGCACGTCGCTGCTCACTAGAGTCGAGGTGTGTCACCGGGTTCGGTCATCAGCGGCGCCAGGCGCCTGGTCGTCAAGGTCGGTTCCAGCTCCCTGACCGGCACCGACGGCGGCATCGACCACGCCCGCCTGGTCGCGCTCGCCAACGCGCTCGCACACCAGCACCTGGCCGGCACGCAGATCGTCCTGGTCAGCTCGGGCGCCATCGCCGCGGGCTTCCGTCCCCTCGGGCTCGCGTCGCGCCCGCGCGACCTCGCGAGCCAGCAGGCCGCGGCGTCGGTCGGGCAGGGCGCCCTGCTGGCGGCGTACACCCAGGCCTTCGCGGCACACAACATCGTCGTCGGCCAGGTCCTGCTGACGGCCGACGACATGACACGTCGCACGCACTACGCGAACGCCCGCCGCACCCTCGAGCGTCTGCTCGACCTCGGAGCGATGCCCATCGTCAACGAGAACGACACGGTCGCGACGACCGAGATCCGGTTCGGCGACAACGACCGGTTGGCGGCCCTCGTGGCGCATCTCGTAGACGCCGAGGCGCTCGTCCTCCTGTCCGACGTGGACGCGCTCTACGACGGGCCACCGAGCCGGCCGGGCACGACGCGCATCCCCGTCGTCCGCGGGCCGCAGGACCTCGTCGACGTCGAGATCCGCGGGAGCGGCTCCAAGGTCGGGACTGGAGGCATGACCACGAAGATCGAGGCCGCCCGGATCGCCACGGCTGCAGGTGTACTCACCTCGGTCACCGCCGCCGACCGTGTCGCGGACGTGCTCGCCGGAAAGGACGTCGGCACGGTGTTCCTGCCGATCGGCGTGCGAGGCCGGTCCCGCCGCCTCTGGCTCGAGCACGCCACCACAGCCCGCGGTCGGCTCGTCATCGACGAGGGCGCGGTCACCGCGCTCGTCCACCGCAAGAAGTCACTCCTGCCTGCGGGCATCACCGCCGTCGAGGGCACCTTCCACGAGGGCGATCCGGTCGACGTGTGCTCACCCGCAGGCATCCCCGTCGCCCGTGGCCTGGTCAACTACTCGTCGTCGGAGCTGCCGGCGCTGCTCGGCCGGTCGACCCGTGAGCTCGCCCGCGACCTCGGCCCCGAGTACGAGCGCGAGGTCATCCACCGCGACGACCTCGTCATCCTCTGACCCGCATCGACCCCGAGTCCCAGCCCCCACCCGGGCGGTATGCCGTCCGGCCCAGCCACGCGGCATACCCGGGCGTGAGCGTCGGGGCCGTCCCCGCGGCATACCCGGCGATGCGGCAGCCACCCGGGCTGCCAGGTCCCTGGCAGGCGAGTGGCCACGCACCCGGGGCAGGGTGCGTGGCCACTCGATGGGGGGGTAGGGCTGGTGCGACGTCAGTGGTGGGTCGCCACCTCCGCGCCGTGGCCGGTGAGCGAGCGGACCTCCATCTCGGCGTACTTGGCCGCGTTGAACTCCTTGCTCGTCACGGTCCCGATGTAGCCGAGGATGAAGCCGAGCGGGATCGAGATGATGCCCGGGTTGTCGAGAGGGAACCAGTGGAAGTCGAGGCCCTGGAGCATCGACGGGCTCTTGCCCGTCACCGGGTCCACCGGCTTTCCCGACACGACCGGGCTGAAGATGATCAGCGTGATCGCACTGATGAGGCCGCCGTAGATGCTCCAGAGTGCACCCCTGGTGTTGAACCGCTTCCAGAAGAGCGAGTAGAGGATCGTTGGCAGGTTCGCGCTCGCCGCGATCGCGAACGCGAGTGCCACGAGGAATGCGATGTTCTGGCCGAGGGCGTAGATGCCGCCGACGATCGCGAACGCGCCGAGGACGAGCGCGGCGATCCGAGCGACCTTGACCTCCTCCTCCGGCGTGGCGTTCCCACCCCGCACGACCGTGTTGTAGATGTCGTGCGACAGCGAGGCGCTCGCCGTGATGGTGAGGCCGGCGACGACCGCGAGGATCGTTGCGAACGCGACCGCGGAGATGATCCCGAGGAGGATCTCACCGCCCAGGTGGAAGGCGAGCAGCGGCGCAGCCGAGTTGACTCCACCCGGTGCGCCCTTGATCTCCTTGGCACCGACGAGCTCGGCCGCACCGAAGCCGAGGACCAGCGTGAACAGGTAGAAGATGCCGATGAGCCAGATCGCCCAGACCACGGAGCGGCGGGCCTCGCGCGAGGTCGGCACCGTGTAGAAGCGCATGAGCACGTGCGGCAGACCGGCGGTGCCGAGGACCAGCGCCATCGACAGCGAGATGAAGTCGATCGGGTTCTTGTACTGCAGGCCCGGCTGGAGCAGGTCCTTGCCGCCGGCCTCCTGCGACGCCGTCGATGCGTCGCCGAGCAGGCTCGAGAGGTTGAGGCCGAACTTGGCCAGGACCCAGATGGTCATGAGCCCAGCCCCGATGATGAGCAGCACCGCCTTGATGATCTGGACCCAGGTCGTGCCCTTCATGCCGCCGTAGATGACGTAGAAGATCATGAGCACGCCGACGATCGCGATGACCACGCGCTGCCCGACCTGGCCCTCGACGCCGAGCAGCAGGGCGACCAGGCCGCCGGCTCCCGACATCTGTGCGAGCAGGTAGAAGAAGGACACGACGAGCGTCGAGATCGCCGCTGCGATGCGGACCGGCCGCTGACGCAGCCGGAAGCTGAGCACGTCGGCCATCGTGTACTTGCCGACGTTACGGAGCAGCTCGGCGACGAGGAGCAACGCGACGAGCCACGCGACGAGGAAGCCGATCGAGTAGAGGAACCCGTCGTAGCCGTTGATGGCGATCGCCCCGGCGATGCCGAGGAACGAGGCCGCCGACAGGTAGTCGCCGGCGATGGCGATGCCGTTCTGGCGGCCGGTGAAGGCGCGTCCGCCGGCGTAGTACTCCGCGGCCGTGCGGTTGTTGCGCGAGGCCCGGATGACGATCGCCAGGGTGACGACGACGAAGAGGGCGAAGATCGCGATATTGATGGCCGGGTTGCCGACGCTGGTGGCAGCGGGTGCGAACGACGGCGCTGCGGAGATGACGGCGCTCACTGGTGGTGCCCTCCCATCTTCTGGGCGAGGGCCTCGGCACGCGGGTCGAACTCCCGGTCGGCCCACCGCGCGTAGTACATCGTGATGGCGAATGTCGAGACGAACTGCAGGAGCCCGAGGATCAGGCCCCACGTGATGTTCCCGAAGACGCGGGTGCCCATGAAGTCCTTGGCCCACACCGACAGGAACACGTAGAGGAAGTACCACGCCAGGAACAGCGCGGTCAGCGGGAACACGAATCGCCTGAACTTGTTTCTCAGCTCGGCGAACTCGGGCGAGTTCTGCATGGCGACGTTGGCATCGTCGTCCACGCGCTCTAGAGCTTCTTTGCTCACTAGGGCCACCTCCGGGGGCGGTTTCGTGGTGCGTGATCTCCTGGTTTGGTCGGCGCGATCCGGCGTCCCCTGTCGCTCCGCGCCACCGACCACGCGGTCGGCTGCGTGCCACCGTAGGGACCGAGGGACGCGCACGGCAGGTAACCGCCACGGCCCATCGCCCAGCGGCGTCGACTGGTCGGTGTGCGCAGCGTCAGCTGCGACGAGCGGTCACCCGCGCACGATGAGCGGTATGCCGTCCGGCGGGCTCGGACGACTCCCACCGCTCGGGGTGGAACGTCCCCCGGTTGAGGTCGATGTGCTCGGGCGCGTGCAGGCGCACCATGGTCTGCGCGACGTGCTCCGGCGCGCGTGACCGCGTCGCGACCGAGACAGTCACCATGGTTGCGAAGGCGACCGGCACGCTGATCGCGGCGGGCTGGGTCATGACCACTCCGAGCCAGCCCGGCATCTGGACCCCGAAGGTCGTCGACACGACCGCGGACATGGACAGCCCACCGCCGGCGACGAGCCCGCAGATCGCTCCAGCCGCCGTGAGCCCACGCCACCAGATGCCAAGGAGCAGCATCGGGCAGAAGGTCGACGCAGCCACCGCGAAAGCGAGCTCGACAGCGTGCGCGACCGGCACCCCCGCGGAGGCGAAGGTGAGCACGACGGCCAGCGCCACGGCGATCACCGTGGACAGGCGGAAGCCACGGATGCCCTGCCGCCTGCCGCTCCCCCACCGGACGATGTCCTGGCTGAGCACCCCGGCCACCGAGACGACGAGGCCGGTCGAGGTCGACAGGAACGCGGCGAAAGCACCCGCCGCCAGCACCGCGGTGAGGCCCTGCGCGAGGGGGCCGTCGAAGACCCGACTCGGCAGCTCGAGCACGACGGAGTCCGCCCGCCCCGCGGCGACAAGGTCCGAGGCGAAGAACCGCCCGAGGACGCCGTAGAGGACCGGCAGCAGGTAGAACCCGGACAGCAGGACCAGGACCACAAGGGTCGTCCGGCGGGCCGCGCGGCCATCGGGGTTGGTGTAGAACCGGACGACCACATGAGGCAGGCCCATCGTGCCGAAGAAGGTCGCAAGGACGAGGGAGTACGTCAGGTAGAGGGCGTTGGGGCCTTGGAGGGGGCGGACCCAGTCGGTGACGTCGACCGCCCCGACGGCGGGCTGGTTCGTGTGTGACGCGAGGACGCCGAGGAAGAAGAAGGCGGGCAGGAGCAGCGCGAAGAGCTTCAGCCAGTAGTGGAACGCCTGCACGAGGGTGACGCTCCGCATGCCACCGGGCAGCACGCTCAGACACACCACGACCGCGACCACGGCCTGGCCCACCCAGGATGGCGCGCCGGTCAAGGTGCGCAGCGTCAGGCCGGCCCCCTGGAACTGCGGGATGAGGTAGAGCAGGCCGATCGCCACGACAAGCAGGCTTGAGGCACGCCGCGCGGTGAGCGACTCGAGCCGCAGCTGGGCGAAGTCGGGCAGCGTGTACGCCCCCGACCGGCGCAGCGGCGCAGCGACGAAGACGAGCAGGAGCAAGTACCCGGCCGTCCACCCCACGGGCAGCCAGAGCATGTCCACCCCGCGGGCAAGGATGAGCCCGGCGACGCCCAGGAACGATGCGGCCGAGAGGTATTCGCCACTGATCGCCGACGCGTTGAGCACCGGGCTCACCCCGCGCGAGGCCACATAGAAGTCGCTCATCGTCCGCGACAGCCGTAGCCCGAAAGCGCCCACCGCCAGTGAGGTGATGGACACGAGGACGACCGCGACGATGCTGGCGGTGTTGTTCATGGCACGGTGCTCATCGCTGGGTGCTCATCGCTCGGTGCTCATCGCTCGTCCAGCAGGTCGCTGAAGTTGTCCTCGTTGCGCTCGGCCTGCCGGACGTACAGCCGGCCGAGCACGATGACCTCTGCGAACGCGACGACCGTGAGCAGCATCCACGGCACCGGTATGCCGATAAGGTCGAGGGTCCCGATCGCCGGCACGAGCCAGAAGAGCAGCGGAAGTGCCCCGAGAGTCAGGGCGACCACCCCGAGCACGCCGATCGCCAACCGCAGTTGGCTCCGCATGAGGGAGGTGATGTAGACCTCCCCAAGCCTGGTCTGCTCGTCGATCTCCGACGCGATGGAGACGGCCCTGGTGCGAGACGCCGAGGTCCTCGGGCTCGTCACGCGCACCCGCTGCCCCGTGCGTGCGGGGCCCTCGTCGGGGCGGAAAGGGTTGGTGCTCACGGGATTCCCCGGCGCGGTTGGGCCCGCCGCGCGAGCAGGTCACGCAGAGCCCGGGTATGCCGCCGGCTCACGACGAGCTCGTGGCCGCCCACGATCACTGTGGTCCGGCCGCCTTCCGTGCGCCACTCGCTGATGTGGCCGATCGCGACCAGGGTCGAACGATGGATGCGGACGAAGCCGGAGTCGCGCCACTGGTCGGCGAGGGTGGTCAGTGGCACCCGGACCAGATGGCTCTCGGTCGCCGTGTGCAGACGCGCGTAGTCACCCTGGGCCTCGACGAAGAGCACGTCGGACCGCGGGACGAGCCGACTCACCCCGGCGAGCTCGACCAGGATGGTGTCGTCCTCCGGGCCCGTGACGGCCTCGCGTCCATGCACTTGGCGCAGGACGCGGCGGACCGCCTGCCCGAGTCGTTCGTCACGGACGGGCTTGAGAACGTAGTCGACGACGTTGAGCTCGAAGGCGTCGACGGCGTGGCGCTCATGAGCGGTGACGAAGACGACGGGCGGCTGGGTCGAGAACCGCGAGAGCACCCGCGCGAGGTCGAGGCCGCTCAGCCCCGGCATCTGGACGTCCATGAAGATCGCGTCGACCTGCTGCTCGTGCAGCACCCGGAGCGCGTCCTCGCCGGACCCGGCCGGGATGACCTGGCGCACGCACTCGTGCCGCTCGAGCATCCAGACCAGCTCGTCGAGTGCGGGGGCCTCGTCATCGACGGCGAGGACCCGCAAGAGCCGCTGCTCGTCGATCACCCCGGTCATACGTGCACCCCGGGTCGGAACTTCGGCAGCCGCACGATGACCTTGGTCCCCGCGCCTTGTGCCGTCTCGACGACGAGGCCGTAGTCGTCGCCGAAAGCTGCCCGCAGTCGCTCGTCGACGTTCGCGAGGCCAACGGAGTCGGAGCCCGGCTCGCCCGCGAGCACTCGCCGAACCCGCTCGGGGTCCTCCCCGACGCCGTTGTCCTCGATGGTCACCACGCACTCGTGGTCGGCGTCCTGGGCCAGGATGCTGATCTCTCCGGCGCCCGGTTTGCGCTCGAGGCCATGCCGGACCGCGTTCTCGACGATCGGCTGGAGACAGAGGAACGGCACGACGACGGGCAGCACCTCCGGCGCCACCCGAAGGGTCACCGTGAGCCGGTCGCCGAACCGGGCCTTCTCGATGACGAGGTAGGCCTCGATCGACCGCAGCTCCTCTGCGAGGGTCGTGTACTCACCGTGCCGGCGGAAGGAGTAGCGCGTGAACTCGGCGAGGTCGAGCAGCAGCTCGCGGGCCCGTTCGGCGTCGGTGCGGGTGAAGGAGGCGATGGCGGTCAGCGAGTTGTAGATGAAGTGGGGGCTGATCTGTGCCCTCAGCGCGCGCACCTCGGCCTCCATGAGGCGCGTCCGGGACGCGTCGAGCTCCGCGAGCTCGAGCTGCCCAGAGACCCAGCGGGCGACCTCGTCGGTCGCCCGCACGAGACCGGCCGATGCTCGGTCGGTGAACACCTGCAGCGTTCCGACGACCTTCTCGTCGACGTCGAGCGGGGCCACGATCGCCTGCCGGACGATGCACGACGGCTCCCCGCAGGCGATGTCGGCCCCGTCGACGACCGTGGTGCGCCCGTGGGTGAGCGTGCCCGCGGCGATCGTTGCCGGCTGCCCGGAGTGGTGAGCCCGGCCGCCCTCCCAGGCGAGCAGGGTCGTCGTGTCGGTCATCGCTGCCGCGGGAGCGCCCAGCAGGGTGCGCAGGTGCTTGAGCGACCGTTCGGCCGATGCCGCCGTGAGCCCCATCCGCAGCGGTGGCGAGGCCAGCAGCGCGGTGTGCAGCGTGCGGTACGTCGCCCGGTCCGCCTGGGTGCCCAGGTGGCCCCGGCGCAACAGCGCGCCCCACGAACTCATGAGGGACACCCTATGCGCGGCCCCGACCCCAGACGGCCGTATGCCGTTCACCCCCCCGTTCCGCACCGCACCCCGCCCCACGTCGAGTGGGCGCTGCGTCCCACCCGTCACACAGTGGCATCACACAGTGGCCTGTGGCCGGTGGGACCAAGCGCCCACTCGACCAGGTTGAGAGCGAAGCCACCTGCCGCCGCGCAGCGCGCAACGGCGCGCCACCAGCGCGGACCCTCACGTCGAGTGGGCGCTGCGTCCCACCCGTCACACAGTGGCCTGTGGCCGGTGGGACCAAGCGCCCACTCGACCAGGTTGAGAGCGAGGCCACCTGCCGCCGCGCGGCGCGCAACGGCACGCCACCAGCGCGGACCCTCACGTCGAGTGGGCGCTGCGTCCCACCCGTCACACAGTGGCCTGTGGCTGGTGGGACCAAACGCCCACTCGACCAGGTTGAGAGCGAAGCCACCTGCCGCCGCGCGGCGCGCAACGGCGCGCCACCAGCGCGGACCCTCACGTCGAGTGGGCGCTGCGTCCCACCCGTCACACAGTGGCATCACACAGTGGCCTGTGGCCGGTGGGACCAAGCGCCCACTCGACCCGGTTGAGAGCGAGGCCACCTGCCGCCGCGCGGCGCGCAACGGCGCGCCACCAGCGCGGACCTTCACGTCGAGTGGGCGCTGCGTCCCACCCGTCACACAGTGGCCTCTGGCCGGTGGGACCAAGCGCCCACTCGACCAGGTTGAGAGCGGGACCACGCGCGCACTCGACCGGGTGGAGAGGGTCAGGTGCCGCGGGCGGCCTCGACGTCGAGGGCGTGGCGCACCGCCGCGAGAAGCGCGTCGGCATGCCCGGGTGTGCCCGCGATGGCCGTAGCCCCGGCCCTGCCCGAGACCGCGAGCGCGCTGGCCATGTGGACCGCGACGCCGGTCATCGTCCGCTCGTCCCAGCCGATATGCCGCTCGGAGAGGATGTCGAACAGGTCGTCTGGTGTCAGCCGGGCGTAGGACGGGTCCTCGAGGTGGTCGCTCGCGGCATAGAACTTGGGTCGGCCCCTCGGGTCGGTGAAGATGCCTGTCCCCACGTCGAACTCGCCGTCGGTCAGCGTCTGCAGCGCCATGAAGGGGTGCGTCGTGCCACCGCACCTGAGGTTGATCTCGATGGCATACGCGCGCCACGGACCCCCGAGGTCACGCACGACGACGAAGTCGAGCGAATACCGCCCCAGCACCCCCTCATCGGCGAGGCGGCGACCAACGCGCATCGCGAGGCCGGCGACGAGCGGGCCGTACTCGGCGTCGCACGGGAACCGGGACCCGAGGAAGCTCAGGCCGTTGGGACCACCGAGGATCTGGTCGTGGGTCGAGAGCACCTCGACCTCACCTGTCGGGCTGTTGCGAAGCTGCACGCTCGGGCTGCGCACCTCGTCCCCGGTGAGCAGAACCTCGACGCACGCTCCCTCGGCGAGCCGGTCGAGCAGCTCCCCGGCGCTCGTCTCCTCGTCCTCGACCTCGAGCCGGTCGACCGCGGCCCACAGGTCGTCGGGAGCAGCACCCACGTCGGTCAGGTCGATGACGGCGTTGCCGTAGCCGCTCACGCCCTGGTCGAGCTTGACCATGACGCGTCGCACCCCGGGGACCCGCTCTCGGAGCTCGCACAAAGCCGCGAGGAGATCAGCGCGGGAACGCACATCCTCGACCCCGGCCGCGATGGGCACGCCGGCCTGGGTGAAGATGCGGCGCGAGCGAGACTTGCCCCCGAGCTCCCACAGCCGCGGGTTGGATCCGTAGACAGGGACGCCGAGCTCGAGCGCGAAGCGGGCCTCGGCCTCACGGCATACGAAGGGAACGACCACCGCCAAACGTGGGTCGATGACGAGGCGGCGGATCCGGTCCAGCAGGCGGGGACGGTCGAGGAGCTTGTCGGTCAGGGACCGGGGCGAGCCGTCGCAGGGTGTGATCAGGTAGAGCCGGCTGCGCGCCTCTTCGGCGTCGACCCCGGGCACCAGGCCGAACCAATAGTCGACCACTCGCGGCGAGATCGGCTGGGACGTCAGGTAGATGACCCGCGACCCCGGTGCCCGCAGCAGGCTGAGCACGACCGCGAGGAAACGCTCCTCATAGGCGGGAAAGACCGGTGCGAGGTGACCGGGCACGATGTCGGTCGGGACGCTGTGCAGCATGATCACCGTGCGCAGCTGGGGCGCGGTGGTGCGCAACGTCAGCGCAGGCCAGACGTCGACGAGGTGGGACTGGAGCTCGTCGAACTCATCCACGCCACCAGCCTAGGAACGCGTCAGCCGCGAGGCTGCCCGATCGTGCCTGACTCGGGGGGACGACCCCGGCAAAGCGGGAACTTCGACCCGAGAGCGAGCCCGTCAGTCCTCGTCGTCCTCGTCGCGCAGATGCCACAGACCCGAGCGGCGCTCGGCCTCCAGCTCGTCCTGCGTCGCGGCGCGGGCAGAGTACCGGTCGCGCATCGACTCGCGTTTCTGGTCGCGGGTCGGGCGCGACGACTCGTCGAGCCGCAGGTCGGTGCCTCGGGCGCCCAGCAGCTCGGCACCCGACTGGAGCGTCGGCTCCCAGTCGAACACGACGGCGTCGTCGGTCGCGCCGATCACCACGGTGTCGCCGGCGAGCGCCCCGACCTTGTAGAGCTGGTCCTCGACGCCGAGACGCGCGAGCCGGTCGGCTAGGTAGCCGACGGCCTCGTCGTTGCTGAAGTCGGTCTGGCGCACCCATCGCACCGGCCGCTCGCCGGTGACCCGGTAGAACGGCCCGTCCGGGCCGGCCTCCTTGGTCACGACGAAACCCGTGTCGTCGACCGACCTGGGCCGCAGCACGACCCGTTTGGGGACCACCTGCTCGACCTCCAGGCGCGCCGCGTCGACGTGGCGGGCCATCGCGTACGTCAGCTCACGCAGCCCCTGGTGGGCAACAGCACTGACGATGAAGACCTCGAGGCCACGCGCCTCGAGATCCGGCTTGACCAGCTCGGCCAGCTCGCGGGCCTCGGGCACATCGGCCTTGTTGAGCACGACGATCCGCGTGCGATCAGCCAGCGGACGGCCGCCGAGGTCGGCGTCGGGCACGTACAGGGACAGCTCGTTCTCGATGACGTCGAGGTCGGTCATCGGGTCGCGTCCCTGCTCCAGAGTGGCGCAGTCGATGACGTGCACGAGGACCGAGCATCGCTCCACATGCCGAAGGAACTCGAGCCCGAGGCCCTTGCCCTCGTGGGCGCCGGGGATGAGGCCCGGCACGTCGGCCACGGTGAACCGGCTGCTGCCCGCGGTGACGACGCCGAGGTTCGGCACGAGCGTTGTGAAGGGGTAGTCCGCGATCTTGGGTCGGGCCGCGGACAGCACCGACACGAGCGAGGACTTGCCCGCGCTGGGGAACCCGATCAGGGCGACGTCGGCGAGCGTCTTCAGCTCGAGGACGACGTCGACCTCCTCCCCCGGCTCGCCGAGCAGCGCGAAGCCCGGTGCCTTGCGGCGCGGCGACGCGAGTGCCTTGTTGCCGAGCCCGCCACGCCCGCCGCGAGCGATCACGTGCTCGGTGCCCATGCCGACGAGGTCGATGACGATCGCGCCGGACGAGTCCTTGACGACCGTCCCCTCTGGCACGGGCAGCACGAGGTCGTCGCCGTCGGCGCCGTTGCGCTCGTCGCCCGCTCCGGGGGCGCCGTTGGCGGCCCGCCGGTGCGGATGACGGTGGTACTCGAGCAGCGTGGTGGACTGCGGGTCCACCCGCAGCACGACCGAGCCGCCGTGACCCCCGTTGCCGCCGTCGGGCCCACCGAGCGGCTTGAACTTCTCCCGGCGCACCGAGGCGACACCGTTGCCACCGTTGCCGGCGGCGAGGTTCAGCACCACGCGGTCGACGAAGTTCACTGCCATGGGACTTCACTCTTCCAGATCGGCCGGGCGGGACGGCATACCCAGCAGGTATGCCGTCCGCCCGGGACGTGCGAAGGGGCGGGCCAGGCGGCCCGCCCCTTCGCGACGTTCAGTGGGTGACCAGTCGGTCACTCCGCAGAGACGGCCTCGGCCGGCTCGATGTTGACGGTCTTGCGGCCGCGCTTGGTGCCGAACTTGACGGCGCCCGCGACGAGGGCGAACAGCGTGTCGTCGCCACCGCGGCCGACACCCTCACCCGGGTGGAAGTGCGTGCCACGCTGACGGACGAGGATCTCGCCCGCGTTGACCTGCTGGCCGCCGAAGCGCTTCACGCCGAGTCGCTGTGCGTTCGAGTCGCGACCGTTGCGAGTCGAGGACGCACCCTTCTTGTGTGCCATGTCTGTTACTCCTTCAGAGGTCTGTGTGCCGTGCGACGCGGACGTCGATCACGCGTTGATTTCAGTGATCTTGACCTGGGTCAGCGGCTGACGGTGACCCTGACGCTTGCGGTAGCCCGTCTTGTTCTTGTACTTGAGAATCGTGATCTTCGGGCCCTTGGCGGCCTTGACGACCTCAGCCTTGACCGAGGCCTTCGCCAGCTTGTCGGCGTCGGACGTGACGGTCGTGCCGTCCACGAGAAGCAACGGCGTGAGCTCAATGGCATCGCCGGGCTGACCCGTCACCTTGTCGACGAGCAGGACATCGCCCACCGACACCTTCTCCTGGCGACCGCCAGCGCGAACAATCGCGTACACAGTGAAACTCACTCTCTCATCAGGGATGGAGCGCCACTTTCAGCACCGGCCCGTCAACACGGGCCCGGTGGGCGCACCAATGAACAAGATTACCGGCCAGAACGGTCCAGCTCCAAACCGAGGTCAGGCGCCGTCGTGCTCGCCTGCGGGCTCGGACCCCTCCGCCGGCCCGCTACTGGATCGCGGGGGTCCGGCGGGTGCGACGACGCGGCCTCGGCGTCGCCGGCCCCGTGGAGCCGGCTCGGGCGTGTGCGAAGGCGCCCGATCGGCGGTCGCCAGGCCCGTGACGACGGGGGTGTCAGCGGTCGCGTCCGCGGTCGTGTCCGCGGTCGCGTCTGCGTTGGCATCGGCGTCGACAACGGACCGTGTGTCGTCGCGCTCGCCGGGCTCGGACTCTGCCGCGTCGGACACCGCGGACTCGACCTGGACCCTGTCCGCGTCGGGGATGTCGGACTCGAGCTCGACCAGCTCGGGACCGGCAGCTCCGTCGCGATCCTCGTCCTCGATCGGGGCGTCGTCACCGGCCCACGGCCCGGCGTCCTCGGGGAAAGCGTGCGGGTGGCCGTCGCTCCCAGAGCCGTGCGGGCCGTTGCCCTTGATCGCCGCGGCGTGGGCTGCGGCCGCGATCTGGGCGGCCGTCGGACCGCTCGGCTTGTGCTCGGGCTGCGCCGAGCCTGCCTGACCTGCGTGAGCCGAGCTGCCTGCGGCATGGCTTCCCGAGCCATGGCCCGCGCCGTTGCCGCCGGTGGCGGAAGCGGCCGAACCCTGACCACCCGAGCCACCCGAGGCGCGACCCGCACGGCGTCGGGAGTCGCCGCCGCTCGGGGTCTCGTGCTGGTGGGCGCCGCGGTCGACGGGGTCCGTGTGGATGATGAAGCCGCGTCCGTTGCACCGGTCGCACGTCTCGGAGAAGACCTCGATGAGACCGGACCCGACCCGCTTGCGGGTCATCTGCACGAGCCCGAGCGAGGTGACCTCGGCGACCTGGTGCTTGGTGCGGTCGCGACCGAGACACTCGAGCAGGCGCCGCACGACGAGGTCGCGGTTGCTCTCGAGCACCATGTCGATGAAGTCGATGACGATGATGCCGCCGATGTCACGCAGCCTCAGCTGGCGAACGATCTCCTCGGCCGCCTCGATGTTGTTCTTGGTGACCGTCTCCTCGAGGTTGCCGCCTGAGCCGACGAACTTGCCTGTGTTGACGTCGACGACGGTCATCGCCTCGGTGCGGTCGATGACCAGCGATCCACCACTGGGGAGCCAGACCTTGCGGTCCATGGCCTTCGCCAGCTGCTCGTCGACGCGGTGGTGCGTGAACAGGTCCTCGTTCGAGGTCCACTTGGTCACCCGGTCTGCAAGGTCCGGGGCGACGGACGAGATGTACGGGTGGATCTCCTGCCAGGCCTGCTCCCCGGAGACGACGAGCTGCTTGAAGTCCTCGTTGAACACGTCGCGAATCACGCGGACCGTCAGGTCCGGCTCGCCGTGCAGCAGCAGAGGCGCCGAGCCTGTCGGGGCCGAGCCTGTGCCGCCGTTCTTCTTGCGGCCCTTGCTCTTGCCCGCTCGCGGGGTCGACCCGGCCTCGGCCTTGGCCTGGATGTCCTCCCAGGTGCGGGTCAGGCGCTCGACGTCCGCGCGCAGCTCCTCCTCGCTGGCGCCCTCAGCCGCGGTGCGGACGATGACGCCAGCCGTGTCGGGCACGACGTCGCGCAGGATCTTCTTGAGCCGGGCGCGCTCGGTGTCGGGCAGCTTGCGGCTGATGCCGGTCATCGAGGAGTTCGGCACGTAGACCAGGTAGCGGCCCGGCAGTGAGATCTGCGACGTCAGGCGCGCCCCCTTGTGGCCGATGGGGTCCTTGGTCACCTGGACGAGGACCGTCTGGCCTGAGGTCAAGGCGTTCTCGATGCGCTTGGGCTGGTTGGCCTCCAGGCCTGCGGCGTCCCAGTTCACCTCGCCGGCGTAGAGCACGGCGTTGCGTCCCTTGCCGATGTCGACGAATGCCGCCTCCATCGAGGGCAGGACGTTCTGGACCCGGCCGAGGTAGATGTTGCCTGCCATCGACACGTTCGTGGCCTGGTCGATGTAGTGCTCGACGAGCACACCGTCCTCGAGCACACCCATCTGGGTGCGACCGTCCTTGTTGCGGACGACCATGACCCGGTCAACGGACTCGCGGCGGGCGAGGAACTCGGCCTCGGTGATGATCGTGCGGCGGCGGCCCGCCTCGCGCCCCTCGCGGCGGCGCTGCTTCTTCGCCTCGAGGCGGGTCGAGCCCTTGACCGCAACCGGCTCGTCGCTGCGCGGCTGGCGCACCCGGGTGGACACGTTCGGGCCGTCGTCCGAAGTGTCCGCTGCCGATCCCGCACGCCGACGGCGGCGACGCCGGCGGGTCGTGCCGGCCTCCTCGTCCGTCTCCTGATCGGCCTCGGCGTCCTCGGCCTCTGCCGGCTCCGCGACCGGCTCCTCGTCCTCCGCCGCCTCGCCGCTCTCCGGCTCCGCGCCGTCGTCGGCGGACGCTCGGCCGCGGCGTCCCTTGCCTCCGCGGCGGCGGCGCGCACGCCGCGGTGCCGCCTCCTCGTCCGTCGGCTCGCCGCCGGTGTCCTCCTCGTGCTGCTCCTCGGGCTCGGGCTCCTCTACGGGAGCCGTGGCGGCGGCTCGGCGGCGCCGCGGTGCGACATGGCTCGCGTCTGGGGCCTGAAAGAGCAGGCTGAAGCTCGGGACGACCGCAACGGGTGCATCCTCGTCGGCCTCCTGCGCCTCTTCCGACTCATCCGTCTCTTCGGTCTCCTGAGCCCCGATGACCTCATCGGTCTCGTCGACCTCGGCGTCGTCGTCGACGACGGCTGCGCCGACACTGACGTCATCAGTGATCTCAGCGGCCTCGGGGGCCTCGAGGACCTCGGGCGTCTCGCTGGCCTCGCTGGCCCTTCTCGGCTCGGCAGGCCCGGCAGCCTGGACCTCGGCAACGAGCTCCTCGACGGCAGCTGCGGCCCGCTCCGCATCGTCTGCGGAGGTCGCCTTGCGAGCTCGCGCCCGCTTGCTCGCCGTCGCGGCGGGCGGCGCGTCGGCCGCCTTCTTGCGGGTGGCCCGCTTGCGGACGGGTCGCTCCGAAGCCTCGAGCTCAGGGTCTGCCGTCGCGTCGGCGGATGCTGCCGCCCGCGGGGCCGCCTTCTTGGCGGTCCGCCTGCTGGCGCGCTTGCGCGGTGCCGGGGTCTCGTCGCCGGCAGCGCCGGCAGCCGCGGTGGCGTCCGCGGTGGTATCCGCGGTGGCGTCCGCCCGGGCGTCGGGCGCCGGTGAGGTGGGCTGGTCCGCCGGCTCGAACAGGGTCTGCTCGCCCTGGTTGTTCGCAGCGGTCTCGTCGTTGGTTGCCATCAGGCAGCCTCCCGTCAGGTGCGGTGCAGACCCACACCGACCGAGGCCGTCAACACCGCACGAGTGCGGTTGCATTCGTCGCGCCGTGTGTGCGGCGGGACGGAAGTCGTTTGAGCTACACCCGAAAACGGTTCGCGCTGGGCGCGGCCCCGTGATCGAATGCCGTCGGCGTTCTTGTCGGCAGCCATTTCGTTGTCATGCCGGGTTGGTCATGCCAGCGGATCGGCCACCCTCGCGGTTGCGGTGTCGAGCGGTCCCTGCGCCAGACGCGTCACCAGGGGAGGACGCGGAGGCTGCAGGTCGGCAATCTCACGCAGCGCGGTCAGAATGTCGTCGGGGCGCACGGCAGGTGTGGTGTGCCGTACGACCATGCGAAGTATCGCACAGTCGGGCCCGATGACGTGAGCCGACACGAGGTCTACAGGCAATTCGGAGGGTCGCTGGACCACTGCGCGCACGATGGCTCCGCGCACGTCGAAGGTGCGTGGACCCGACTTCGTCATGCGAGTCACCTCGGCCGACTCCAGGGCGAGCACCGTCTCGACCGCGTGCGCCAGCCTCTCCTGCTCGACGCCTGTGAACTCCAGCAGCCAGTCGCTGGCCTCCAGCTTGTCGGCGAGCGCCCCCGGCGCGGCCTCGACCACCTGGACGACGTCGATCCCGGACGGCAGCGCCTCGTCGAGAGCAACGCGCACAGACTCGGGGTCCACCCGCTGTGTGACAGAGATCTCGACGTACTCGGCCTCGCTGGCAGTCCCGGTGGCCGCCGCGTTCGCATAGCTGATCTTGGGGTGCGGGTGGAAGCCGGCCGAGAACGCCATGGGCACGTCTGCGCGGCGCAGCGCACGCTCGAGGGCCCGCTGGAAGTCACGGCTCGAGGTGAACCTGAGGCGACCGCGCTTCGCGTAACGGATGCGCAGCTTCTGGACCGCTGGGTCCGGCGCCGGTCCCTCTGGGACGCGCTGTCGTGCCTGTCGAGCCATGCGCGGAAGGCTACCGTCGAGCCCGCCGTGACCCGACCGCGTGACCCGACTCCGAGACCCCACCGCCGTCCGGATGCGCCGGGCTCGCGAGCTCCTGCTCGGAACCGCCTGAGGTCAGCGCGCGTCGCCGACGCGGCGCTCGTCAGCCCGTCGCTGGCGGTCAGCCGCCTCCGCGTCGTCCAGGCGGGTGGCCTCGGCGAGGGTGGGTGCGGTGCCTCCGAGGCTCGCCGGGAGGTACTTGAGGTCCGCTCCCGTCAAGGGCTCGTATGCCGCTCGGGCCACCTGGAGCAGGTCCGCCATGACCTCCTTGTAGTGCTCGGTCACTGCTTCGGGGTCGGCGTCGGGCGCGACGGGGATCGGCTCGCCCACGTTGAGGATGATCGGCACGTTCGTGCGTCCGAGCCGTCGGGGAAGACCCTTGGTCCAGACCCGCTGCGAGCCCCAGATGACGACGGGCAGGATGGGCACGCCGGCCTCGGCAGCCATCCGCGCGGCGCCGGTCTTGAACTCCTTGAGCTCGAACGACCGCGAGATCGTCGCCTCCGGGAAGACGCCGACGATCTCGCCGGCCCTGAGCGCCTCGACCGCGGCGGCATACGACGCCGCGCCCGCCGTGCGGTCGACGGGGATATGCCGCATCCCCCGCATGAGTGGCCCGCTGACCGGGTGGGTGAACACGCCGTCCTTGGCCATGAAGCGCACGAGCCGTTGCGATCGCTGGGCGGCCAGGCCGGCATACGCGAAGTCGAAGTAGCCGGTGTGGTTGACCGTCATGACCGCCCCGCCTGTGCGGGGGACGTTCTCGTCGCCGAGGATGGTGAACCGCAGGCCCTGCATGGCGAATACGCCCCGCGCGAAGCCGATGACCGACGAGTAGACGGGCTCCATGGGGGACACTCTGCCCTGCGGTGGCTCCTGCCCGAAAGCCGGTCGAGGGCACCGGCGTGTGTCTGGAAGGATTGGGCGCATGACTGATGCACCTGCACCCGCGAACTCTCGGATCCCCGAGCGCCCGACGCTCGACGGTATCGAGGAGAAGTGGATGCAGGTATGGAAGGACGCGACCACGTACGCGTTCGACCGCGAGCGGGCACTGTCCCTGCCGCGCGAGCGGGTCTTCGCGATCGACACGCCGCCGCCCACGGCATCCGGCAGCCTGCACGTCGGGCACGTCTTCTCCTACACGCACACCGACTGCATGGCACGGTACAAGCGGATGCAGGGGTTCGAGGTCTTCTACCCGATCGGATGGGACGACAACGGGCTCCCCACCGAACGCCGGGTGCAGAACTACTACGGCGTGCGGGGTGACGCGACGCTGCCCTACGTCGAAGGTTACGTGCCCCCGTTCACCGAGGGCGTCGACGCCAACGGCAAGGCGATCAAGCCGGCCGACCAGCAGCCGGTCAGCCGCAAGAACTTCATCGAGCTCTGTGACGTGCTCACGGTCAAGGACGAGGTGACGTTCGAGTCGCTCTTCCGCCGCCTCGGCTTCTCGCTCGACTGGGACATCTCCTACCGCACCATCGACGAGCGGTCCCGCGCCGTCGCGCAGCAGGCCTTCCTGCGCAACTGCGCCCGCGGCGAGGCGTACCAGTCCGAGGCGCCGGGCCTCTGGGACGTCACGTTCCAGACGGCGGTCGCCCAGGCCGAGCTCGAGGCACGTGACTACCCCGGCGCCTACCATCGCGTGGCCTTCCACCGGGCGACGGGTGAGGGCACCACGGCGCCGGTCTACATCGAGACGACCCGCCCGGAGCTGATCCCGTCCGTGGTCGCGCTGATCGCCCACCCGGACGACGAGCGCTACCAGCCGCTGTTCGGCACGACCGTGCGCTCTCCGCTGTTCGATGTCGAGATCCCCGTGCTGGCCCATGCGGCGGCCGAGATGGACAAGGGCGCGGGCATCGCGATGTGCTGCACCTTCGGCGACCTGACCGACGTCATGTGGTGGCGTGAGCTCCGGCTGCCCATCCGCTCGCTGATCACCCGCACGGGTCGCCTGCAGGCCGAGACCCCCGAGTGGATCGCGGGTGGCCCCGGCGAGCAGCTGTATGCCGGCGAGCTCGCCACCAAGACGACGTTCAGTGCTCGTGAGGCTGTGGTCGCCGCGCTGCGCGAGTCCGGCGACCTCGACGGCGAGCCGCAGAAGACCCAGCGCAAGGCGAACTTCTACGAGAAGGGCGACAAGCCGCTCGAGATCGTCACGTCGCGCCAGTGGTACATCCGCAACGGCGGCCGAGAGCCGGACCTGCGCGCAGCCCTCGTGGCCCGCGGCGACGAGGTCGACTTCCACCCGACCTTCATGCGCTCGCGCTACAAGAACTGGGTCGAGGGCCTCAACGGCGACTGGCTCATCTCCCGCCAGCGGTTCTTCGGGGTGCCCTTCCCGGTCTGGTACCCGGTCACGGCTGAGGGCGAGACCGACTACGACCATCCGGTCTTCGCCCCGGAGTCGGCGCTGCCGGTCGACCCCCAGATCGACGTGCCCGAGGGTTACGACGAGTCGCAGCGCGGGCGGGCGGGCGGCTTCGTGGCCGACCCGGACATCATGGACACCTGGGCGACGTCATCGCTCACCCCCCAGATCGCTGCCGGCTGGCCGGTGGCCGACGGGTCCGGGCACGCATCCGACGCCAAGCTCTTCGAGGCGATCTTCCCGATGGACATGCGCCCGCAGGCCCACGACATCATCCGCACCTGGCTCTTCGCGACGGTGACCCGGGCTCACTTCGAGCACGGCACCGTGCCCTGGCGGCACGCGGCCATCAGCGGCTGGATCCTCGACCCGGACCGCAAGAAGATGAGCAAGTCCAAGGGCAACGCGGAGACGCCCGAGGACGTCGTCAAGAGCCACGGTGCGGACGCGGTGCGCTACTGGGCGGCGTCTGGTCGCCTGGGCACGGACGCGGCATACGACACCGGACAGATGAAGGTCGGCCGCCGCCTCGCGATCAAGATCCTCAACGCCTCGAAGTTCGCACTCGGTTTCGGCGAGGTGACCGGCGACCTTGGCGCAGCAGTGACCAATCCTCTTGACCTGTCGATGCTTTCGGCGCTCGGCGACATCGTCGACAAGGCGACCCACGGCTTCGAGGCCTGGGACTACACCCGTTCGCTCGAGGTCACGGAGACCTTCTTCTGGACCTTCTGCGACGACTATCTCGAGCTGGTCAAGGACCGTGCCTACGGCGGCCAGGGCGAGGCCGAGGCGGCGAGCGCCCGAGCCGCCCTGCGGCTGGCCCTCGACACCCTGCTTCGGCTCCTGGCGCCCTTCGTGCCGTACGTCACCGAGGAGGTCTGGTCGTGGTTCGGGGACGGCTCGGTCCACCGCCAGACGTGGCCCGGACGTGACAGCCTGCCCGCCGGCGGCGACCCGGCGCTGCTCGCGTCGGTCGCCGAGGCGCTGGCCGGGGTGCGCAAGGTCAAGTCGGAGGCCAAGCTGGGGATGCGCGCGGAGGTGCGCACCATGACGCTCGTGGGTCCGGCACGCCAGCTCGAGCACGTCCGGGCAGCCGAGGCCGACCTCAGGGCGAGCGGTCGGATCGGTGAGCTGACCTATGCAGAGGGCGACGGCATCGAGGTCCGCGAAGCCGAGCTCGTGCCCGCCGAGAAGCCGCCCGCGCAGACCTGATCTCCCGGTTGCCGCGGTCGTTGTCGGGTTCGTCCGGAGGTTCTTATCGGGACGGCAACGATCGCGGCCCCCGCCGGGTACGGAGCCCACCGCTGACATAGGGTTTGCCGCATGTCGAGACGGGGGCTCTACGCGGTCACCGCCGCTAGTGCCGTCGTGATGGCGGCCTTGGTCGTCGCCGCATCCGGACGACCGATCGCGATCCTGACACGCCCCCGGTCGCAGGAGACGTTCTCGGCCCTGCCCACCTTCACGCTGCCGCCGACCAGCGCGCCGACGACGACCACGACCACGGGCGCCACGGGCGGCCCCGCCGAGATCTCGCCGGTCATCATCCTGCTCATGCAGGTCGTCCTCGTGCTGATCTTCGTGGTCGTGGTCCTGGTGATCGCTCAGCTGCTGCTGGCTCTCGTTCGCAAGCCCAAGATCTCGCATCATGACGAGCCCGGGTTCGCCGTGCCGCCGGTGCCCGAGGAGCTGCTCGCCTCGGCGCAGGAGCGGATTCGGCTGCTCGAGACGGGCGACCCCCGCAACGCGATCGTGGCCGCCTGGCTCAACCTCGAGACGTCCGCAGCGGCCACCGGGCTCCCCCGTCACCCCGCCGAGACCTCGACCGAGTACACGGAGCGGGTCCTCGCGACGTGGGACATCGACCGGGTGCGCATCGACGACCTCGCCGGCCTCTATCGCGAGGCTCGCTTCTCGCTCCATCCGCTCGGCGAGGACCACCGACGTCGCGCGATCGCCGACCTGCACGTCCTGCACGCCGATCTCGACCGGGTGGCCGCCGGCCAGTCCGCGGGCCCGACCGACCACGTCCGCGACCCGCTGCGTGACCAGGAGCAGCCGAGATGACCGGCCCGACCACCAGTCTCCGGGCGTCCCTGCGACCCTGGCGCCGCCGCCTCGGATGGCTGCTCATCGTCTGGCTCGCGGCGGTCGGGGCGACCTTCGCCCTGGGCCTGGCTCCCGACGTGCCGGCGCTTCTCGCGATCCTGATCGCCGGCGCCGTGCTCATCTGGCACGCCATGGACCACACCGCGTCGCAGCAGGTCACGACGTGGCCACTGGTCGACGGCGAGCTCGGCCGCAGTGGCCGCGGCAACGACTTCCGGGTGGCCAACCTGGCCGTGCGGCTCGACGCAGCCAACACGCGGGCCGAGGGCCGCGAGCCGCTCGTGCACGACCTGCAGGTGCAGCTGCAGGTCATCATTCGCGAGCGACTCTTCGCCAAGCACGGCATCCTCGCCGAGGAGGAGCCGACGTGGGCGCAGCGCGCCATGCCTCCCGAGCTCTGGGAGTTCCTCGTGACCCTGCCGCCTCCGGACCTCTACCGGCCGGACCGACTTGACGCGATCCTCCGACGAATCGAGCAGTGGTGACGCATATGGAAATCCGCCAGGTGAGCGACCTCAGCCAGGCCGTCCTCGACGAGGTCGACCACGCCGTGGTCGGCAAGAGGGACGCGCTGACGCTGGTCCTCGCCGGCATCCTGGCCGGCGGCCACGTCCTGCTCGAGGACTTTCCCGGGCTCGGCAAGACTCTCGCCGCACGCAGCTTCGCGCAGACGCTCGGCCTGGACTTCAAGCGGGCCCAGTTCACGCCCGACCTGCTGCCCGGCGACATCACAGGGTCCTTCGTCTACGACCAGCGCAGCCACGAGTTCGAGTTCCGCGCCGGCCCGCTGTTCGCCGGCCTGCTGCTCGCCGACGAGATCAACCGCACGCCGCCGAAGACGCAGGCAGCCCTGCTCGAGGCCATGCAGGAGAAGCAGGTCACCGTCGAGGGACACACGTTCCAGCTGCCACGACCCTTCCATGTGCTCGCGACCGCGAACCCGGTCGAGTACGAGGGCACGTACCCCCTCCCGGAGGCACAGCTCGACCGGTTCCTCATGCGGGTGTCCTTCGGGTACCCGACGCTCGACGAGGAGTGGGAGATCCTGTCGAACCGGATGGCGCGGCAGCGCGAGGAGCAGCAGCTGCGCCCGATCGTCACCGCCGAGCGGCTCCTCGAGATGCAGGCGGCGATCGAGGCAACCGTGGTCGACGAGTCGATCGGGCGCTACTGCGTCGCCCTGACTGCTGCTACCCGCACGCACGGAGACGTGCTCATGGGGGCGTCGCCCCGGGGTGCGCTCGGGCTGTTGCTGTGCTCCCGGGCGTATGCCGTCATCGACGGCCGTGACTACGTGGTCCCCGAGGACGTCAAGGCCGTGGCCAAGGCCGTTCTCGCGCACCGGATCACGGTCAAGCCGGAGCTGTGGATGAGCAACATCAGCGGTGCCGCCGTCGTGGCCAGCCTGCTGCGCACCGTGGCCACTCCCTCGGCACGCGAGCACCTGCCTCAGGCCACGGATCGCTGAGCGTCCGTGTCTCAGGGCCCGCTCCGGACGAGCTCCCGCCGACTCGGCGGCTGGGAGCCCACCGCCGCACACCAGCGCGCAATCCTGCTCCCCGCTGCCGCGGCACTGGCGGCCGTGCTCGGCCGCCGGCCCGACCTGCTGGTCCTCACCGCGCCGCTCGTCGTTGCCGCCGTGTGGGGCCACATAGGCCGACCGAAGGCCGACGTGAGCGCGACGGCCGAGCTGCTCACGCCGACCCTGCGCGAAGGTGAGGCGACGGGCGTCGTCGTTCGCACCGAGCCGGTGCTTCACGAGGTCCACGGGGTGGTGACGCTCGCCCGCGTGCCGTGGATCGAGCGCAAGCCCGCGAGCGGCATCGTGAGCCTCGACGACGGGCGGGCCGGGATCGGCCTGCGCAGCACTCGCTGGGGTCGGCGTCGGATCGGCACCATCAGTGTGGCGCTGACCAGCTCCTGGGGAGCGTTCCGTGTCGGCCCGACAGACCTTCCCGACCTGGATTGCGGGACGTTGCCCGTCCCTTCCTACTTCGACGCCAAGGCCCCGACCCCGCACCCGCGCGGCATCGTAGGGCTCAACCGGTCCAACCGTCCGGGTACGGGCAGCGAGTTCAACACCATCCGGCGCTTCCACCCCGGCGACCGGCTGCGTCGGATCCACTGGCCGGTCTCGACCCGGACGGGCGAGCTCCACGTCACCTCGACGTTCACCGACGAGGACGCCCACGTCTTCCTGCTGGTCGATGCGTTCAGCGACCTCGGCCCTCGGGAGGGCGTCGACGGGCGACCGACGAGCCTGGACGTGACCGTGCGGGCCGCCGGTGCGATCAGCGAGCACTTCCTGCGCAGCAACGACCGGCTGACCCTGCGCACGGTCGGCGCGGCGAACGTCCCCACACTCGGGATGGGCTCCGGCACGAACCACCTTCGACGGGTCCTCGAGACGCTGGCGAGCATCACGCCTGCCACCGAGCGGCGCGACACGGGTGAGAACGCCATCCGCGGCGTCGACCCGATGGCCCTGTGCCTCGTGCTGTCCCCGCTCGTGGAGCCCACACTCGTCTCGCTCGCGCACACACTCGCGGCGCGCGGCATGACCGTCGTCGTCGTGGACACCTTCCCTGAGCACCTGACGGATTCGGCGACCAACCTCTACGAGTCGCTCGCCTGGCGGATCCGGCTGCTGTCCCGGGATGCCCAGGTCAACAGCTTGCGGCTGCGCGGAGTGCCGGTCGTCCCGTGGCGCGGCCCGGGATCGCTCGACCAGGTGCTGCGTGACATCGCGCGCCGTGCCTCCGCGCCACGAATGTCGAGGCGGTGAGCCGATGAGTGACACCCCGACCCGACCGAGGCGCGTATGGACCTTCCACTTCGGCGCGGGACCCGAGTGGTCCCTGAGCCAGCTCGCCCTCACCAGCGCGCAGATTCTCGCTGTCGTGCTGTTTCTCATCGCGATGGGCCAGGCCACGGGAGGCTTCGACGGCATCATCTGGGCCCTCGCCGCCGTCCCCCTGCTGACGATGTCCTGGGCGGGGTCCGCGGTGCCCCTGGTGCTCTGGGGTCTGCTCGTGACGATCTGGTTCTACCTGTCCCCCACCGGCGCCTTCTCGTGGTGGTCACTGCTCGGTGCGACCGGTGTCGCCCTCGGCCATGCGGCCAGCGCGCTGTCCGCGACGACCCCGCCCGAGGGGCAGGTCGCGCGCGAGGCGCTCCTGCGGTGGGCACGGCATACGGGCATCGCGTATGCCGCGGCGATACCGGTCGCGCTGCTGGTCGGGGCGGTGCGAGACCGCGACCTCGCGATCGGCCCGGTCGCCTTCGTCATCGGGCTGCTCGGTCTGGCGCTCGGCCTGTGGCTCGTCAGGTCGAACCCGCCGGCGACGGGCGACTAGCGCGGCCGCCGAGCGCACGCGAGTGGCCGGCCGCGCCGGTGCTGCCGGCAACGCCTGGCGGCACACCGCCAGTCGGCTCAGCCCGCAGAGCCGTCCCAGACCGCGGCCCACGGCACGTCCCAGCCGGCCATCTGGAGGCGCCGACCGACGAAGGCGTCGTGCGGCAGGTCGACCACGCGGCCGATCGACGGCTCGTAGACGTCCAGCTCCTGGGCACCCGTCGCGGGCATGACCAGCACGACGTGACGCGGGCTCCAGGCGTTGCCGATGTAGAGGAGTGCGGGACGGCCGGCGCGCACCCGGGTGCGGAGGGCGGCATACGTCGCGTCGAGTGCGCCGCTGGAGCCGAACCGGAACCACGCCACGTCGTAGTCGGCCGATGGGTCCGCGGCGCCGAACTCGAGCTCGTGCAGGGCTCCCCACGGGGGCGTCCCGAGGGCGCGGGGCCACGGCAGCTGGAGTCGACCGCCGGCGCCGACGACGCCGTTGGTGCGACGAGCGACGACCTGCTCGTATGCCGCGAACCGCTGGGTCTCGGTGCCGGCATCGGGGACGTCGCCGTCGCGGGCGTCCTTGTCCACACCGTCACGGATCCACTCGGCGAACTGCGCATTGACGAGCATCCGGGCGATCGTCAGGGACGCTGAGCCGCACGTGGTGCGGGACTGCTGGGTCGGGGCGGCGTCACCGGCCCGGAGAACGAAGGGCGCGACCACGGCTCAGCCTCTCGTCAGGCGGGATCTGGCTGGATCAGGCGGATTCCTTGCGCTGCCGCTTGGGACGAGGCTCGGCCTCGCGGCGCACGATGGTGGGGTTGACGTTGTCGAGGACGACCTCGCGGGTGACCACGACCCGGGCGATCTCGTCGTCGCTCGGCACATCGAACATCACGGGGAGCAGGACCTCCTCCATGATCGCCCGCAGACCGCGAGCACCGGTGCCACGCAGCAGGGCCTGGTCGGCCACCGACTCGAGGGCGTCGTCGGTGAACTCGAGCTCGACGCCGTCGATCTGGAACATCTTCTGGTACTGCTTCACGAGCGCGTTGCGCGGCGTCGTGAGGATGTTGACCAGGGCCTGCTGGTCCAGCGGGGCGAGCGTCGTGATGACCGGGAGCCGGCCGATGAACTCGGGGATCAGACCGAACTTCAGCAGGTCCTCGGGCATGACGTCGGCGAAGGTGTCGGCGAGGTCCTTGGGACTGTGCAGCGCGGCACCGAAGCCGAGGCCTTTGCGCCCGGAGCGTGACTCGATGATCTTCTCGAGCCCGGCGAACGCCCCACCGACGATGAACAAGACGTTCGTCGTGTCGATCTGGATGAACTCCTGGTGCGGGTGCTTGCGCCCACCCTGTGGCGGCACCGACGCAGTGGTGCCCTCGAGGATCTTCAACAGCGCCTGCTGCACGCCCTCGCCGGAGACGTCACGCGTGATCGACGGGTTCTCGCTCTTGCGGGCGATCTTGTCGACCTCGTCGATGTAGATGATCCCGGTCTCGGCCTTCTTGACGTCGTAGTCGGCAGCCTGGATGAGCTTCAGCAGGATGTTCTCGACGTCCTCGCCGACATAGCCTGCCTCGGTCAACGCCGTCGCATCGGCGATCGCGAACGGGACGTTGAGCATCTTCGCCAGGGTCTGGGCCAGGTAGGTCTTGCCCGAGCCGGTCGGGCCGATGAGCAGGATGTTGGACTTCGCGATGTCGACGTGCTCGTCGTCGCGCTTGGGGCCCTCGCCCGCCTGGATGCGCTTGTAGTGGTTGTAGACGGCGACGGCGAGGGACTTCTTCGCCGTGTCCTGCCCGACGACGTAGTTCTCGAGGAACTCGAAGATCTCCCGCGGCTTCGGCAGGTGGTCAAGGCCCAGCTCGCTGCTCTCGGCGAGCTCCTCCTCGATGATCTCGTTGCACAGGTCGATGCACTCGTCGCAGATGTAGACGCCCGGACCGGCGATGAGCTTCTTGACCTGCTTCTGGCTCTTTCCGCAGAACGAGCACTTGAGGAGGTCTCCGCCTTCTCCGATGCGTGCCACCGATCAGCTCCTGGTCCGTCGTCGAGCGAGCGCTGGGGTGCGTTCGGCTCGAGCCCCAACCTGGGGGCCGCTTCCTATTAGACGACGGACGGCCCCGCCACCGCTCGCGCAACGCCGGTTTGTCCGCTCATGGCTGACAAACGACGCGGGTGTCACTTGAACCGTGTTCCAGCGAATCACTGCTGGTCAGGGGCCTTCTGGCGCTCGTCCCGCGCGCCGGAGCGGCCGGACCAGAGGCCCAGAAGGACTGCCAGCGCGAGGCCTCCGACAACCAGCACGACGAGCGCGACGAGCATGACGAGCACGATCCACGCGGGTGACCACACCTGCGGCCCGAAGCCGACCGCCGCATCCATAAACCCACCCTAAGCCGCAACTTCCGACCACTCGGTCAACTGTCGTGGCCCTGAGCCAGCTCACACCACGACACTCGACCAAGTGGCCGATTGTGGTGGGGCCGCGTCACCGCGGCACGGCGATGTCGTCGGGCAGGCTCGGAAAGTGCAGTCGCCACTCGTCCGACAGCCGTGGGACACGCATGCCCTGGTCGCGCATCGCTCCGGTGACGCGGCTCAGCGTACGGGCCGGCGTCCGGAAGATGTCCTTGGAGCGCACGACCACCAGGCGCCACCGGTTGGTGTCCATCCACTCACGTCGGTCGATGTCGACTCCCCACTGGACGTTCGACTCCGCATGCTGGCGCCCGTCGTACTCGACAGCGAGCCGGCAGTCGGGAAAGCAGAGGTCGAACCGGTAGCGGACCCGCCCGTCCGGCCACCTGACCAGATGGTTCACCGATGGCTCTGGCAGCCCGGCGAGCACCATGAGCAGGCGCAGGCGCGTCTCCATCGGTGAGTCGACATCGGCCCGGACGAGATCGGCCGCTCGCCGCGCCAGGCGCCGCGACCGTCCATCGAATGCCGCAGCCGCGTCCACGAGCTGCCCGGGCGTGATGTGCCTGGCCTTGACCAGCGAGTCACCGAGGACGACGAGGTCGACGAGACCAAGCTCGTCGCTCAGGTCCACGAAGGTCGATGCCGGCGTCGTGACCCTCACACCCCGCAGGGTGGTGCCGAGCTGCGCCGACCTTCTCCGGTGCGACTTGAGGCCCTGGATCCTGATCCGCCGGTCGCATGTGACATGGGCCAGCCCGTCGTCCGGGACAATCCCGCCCCAGATACGCGCCGCGGACTGGTGTGAGGCGAGGGCGTCCGCCCCGGCGACGAGCAGGGCGGCTTCGGCCTTGATCAATGGTGTTACTGCGGCCGCGGCGCTGATGTAGACCCCGCGGAAGAGGCGGCGGAAGCGACTCGATCGCAGGTCCCACGGCGTCAGGCCTTCGGGCGGCACGAGCTCGCGCCGTCCGGTGGAGTCGACGCGGACCTGTACGCGGAATGGGCGGGGACTGAAAACAACCATGGCGCGATGCTGGCCGACACCAGAGTGTTGCCGCCGTCGCTATCCACAGCCCTGCCGTCACCACATACGACCACCTGTCGCCTTGTTGTGGCCCGCATCGCTCGGGGGCCACCACAGCCGGCCAACTAGTCAGTCGTTGCGAACCTCAGCCGGCGGTGAGGTCCGACACGATCGCGACGTACTGTTCCTCGGCCGCATCAGTCGACGTGCCCGACAGCTTCGCCCAGGCGTCGTACTTGGCGCGCCCAACGGGGTTCATCATTCCCGGCCGCGATCCGGCGACGTCACCCTCGGTCGCCTGCTTGTAGAGCGCGTACAGGCGGAGCTTGACGTCGTTGCCCGGGTCATCGGTGAGGCCCTTGACCGCCTCGACCGCCGATTCGAACTGTGCGCTGGCCATGCCCACACCCTAGCGGCGGTATGCCGGAGGGCCGGGTCCCCGCGGAACCCGACCCTCCATCGAAGCAACTGCTGCGGTGGCTCAGACCTCGAGCGAGGCCTTGCGCGAGGCGAGCACCTCGTCGATGAGGCCGTACTCCCTGGAGTCCTCGGCCGAGAGGATCTTGTCGCGCTCGATGTCCTCACGGACCTGGTCGGCCGTGCGGCCGGTGTGGCTCGCGATGGTCTCCTCGAGCCAGGTGCGCATGCGCAGCACCTCGTTGGCCTGGATCTCGATGTCGGAGGCCTGGCCGTAGTCACCGCCGGAGAGGGCCGGCTGGTGGATGAGGATGCGGGAGTTCGGCAGCGCGAAGCGCTTGCCGGGTGCGCCGGCACCGAGCAGCACGGCAGCGGCTGACGCCGCCTGGCCGATGCAGAACGTCTGGATGTCGGGGCGCACGAACTGCATCGTGTCGTAGATCGCCGTCATCGCCGTGAACGAGCCGCCGGGGCTGTTGATGTACATGAGGATGTCGCGGTCGGGGTCCAGCGACTCGAGCACGAGCAGCTGGGCGATGATGTCGTCGGCGGACGCGTCGTCGACCTGTACGCCGAGGAAGATGATGCGGTCCTCGAACAGCTTGTTGTACGGGTCCGAGCGCTTCATGCCGTAGGAGGTGCGCTCCTCGAACTGAGGCAGGATGTAGCGGCTCGAGGGCTGCGGGACAGCGAGCCGGCTGGTGGGTTCGATCATCATGGGTGGGTCTCCAAACTCCTGGTCAGGCCGCCGTGGTCACTTGTCGCCCTTGGCGTCGGCACTGCCGACACCAGTGCCCTCGACCGCCTGGTCGGAGCGCGTGAAGACGTGGTCGACGAAGCCGTACACCTTGGCCTCCTCGGCGCTGAACCAGCGGTCGCGGTCGGAGTCCTTGGTGATCTGCTCGATCGACTGGCCGGTGTGCTCGGCGATCAGCTCTGCCATCTGGTTCTTGACGTAGAGCATCTGCTCGGCCTGGATCTTGATGTCGGTCGCGGTGCCGCCGATGCCGCCGGACGGCTGGTGCATCATGACGCGCGCATGAGGCGTCGCGTAGCGCTTGCCCTGGGTGCCCGCCGACAGGAGGAACTGGCCCATCGAGGCAGCCATGCCCATCGCGACCGTGGCGACATCGTTGGGGATCCAGTTCATGGTGTCGTAGATCGCCATTCCGGCCGAGATCGAGCCACCAGGGCTGTTGATGTAGAGCCAGATGTCCTTCTCCGGGTCCTCGGCGGACAGCAGAAGCAGCTGAGCGCAGATGGCGTTCGCGTTGTCGTCACGCACGTCGGAGCCGAGGAAGATGATCCGTTCCTTGAGCAGACGGTTGTAGATGTGGTCGTCCAGACCACCAGGTGCGCCGTTGCCGTTGGCGGAGGTCTCCGAAATCACCAAAGTCTCCATCGTCGAAGTGGTCCAGCCGCACGGGTCTCCGCTGTGGGTCGGGAGTCGCCGGCTGGCTCGTCACTGACCCTAACGCCCGGTGTGGGGACCAGATTTCCCGAACCGCGTCGTGTTCGCCGTGAGCGCACAAACCTGAGCCGGGGCGACGCAAGGACCCCGCCGGGCGGAGTCGGGACGGGGAGTCGGAGAGCTTGCTCCACTCTCTCTCCCCCGTTCCGGTATGCCGTCCGGCGGGGTCCCGGGCACGGTGCCCTTCGTGCCCGACCGGTCTCCCTCTGGGGGACCGGTGTCGGTGGTGGTCTGCGAGACTGCGCAGCTACTCGTTGCGTCCGTTGTCCTGGCCCGACTCGCCGGCGTCGGCCGACTGCGGGTCGTAGGCACGATCGGACCCGAGGTCGCTCTCGTGCGGCCCGGCGCTCGACGGGTCGCGCACGGCCTGCCGCGACGCGTCGAGGTTGTCGGCCCTCGTGTCGTCGTGGGCCGTGCTGCCATCGAGGTTGCCGCGCTCGGCGTCCTCTCGCGGGTCACGCGCCTCGGTGGTCGAGTCCTCCGTCAGCTCTTCAGGGACGCCGACCGGTCCCTCGGGGCTCGAGTCGGTCAGGTCGTCGAAGCTCGTCATCGGTGCTCCTCACACGGTGTCAGGGCCGGATCGGCCCGGTCCGCCAGGTGCCGACGGCCATCCGACTCGTACCCCGTCAGGGCCCGAAGTCACCACCGAACCCGCCCCGGCACACCAGTGGCCGGTCCAGAGACAAGCTCCGGACCGGCCACCCGGCATACAGCGTGATCAGGTCAGGCGTCGGCCTTCTGCGGGGCCTCGTCGGCCTCGTCGGCTGCCTGGGACGCCCCGGCCTGGTCGGCCAGCTGGGCGATGAGCTCGTCGTCACCCTCGGTGCCGGGGACAGCCTCGTTGAGGTCGACGACGTTGCCCGCCGTGTCCTTGACCGACACCTTCTCGAGGACCGTGGCAAGCGCCTTGCGGCGGGCGACCTCGGCCACCATGGCGGGGATCTGGCCGTCCTTGTCGATCTGCTGGGCGAAGGCGTTGGGGTCCATGCCGTACTGCTGCGAGCTCATGACGAGGAACTCGATGAGCTCGGCCTGCTGGACCTGGACCTCCTCCTTCTCGGCGATCGCGTCGAGCAGCAGCTGGGTCTTGAGGCCCTTGCGGGTGCTCTCGTCGACCTCGGCGCGGTGCTCGTCGTCCTCCAGGCGGCCCTCGCCCTCGAGGTGGGAGTGGACCTCGGCCTCGACGATGCCCTCGGGGATCGGCACCTCGACCTTGTCGAGGATCGCCTCGAGGAGCTGGTCGCGAGCGGCGACGCCCTGAGCGAACTTGGCGTCGATCTCGGCCTTCTTCACGAGGTCCGCCTTGAGGTCCTCCAGGGTGTCGAACTCGGAGGCCAGCTGGGCGAACTCGTCGTCCAGCTCGGGCAGCTCACGCTCCTTGACGGCGGTCACCGTAACGACGCACTCGGCGTCCTGGCCCTCGCGGTCGCCACCGGCCAGCGGTGCCGTGAAGGTCTTGGTCTCGTCGGCGCTCATGCCGACCAGCGCCTCGTCGAGGCCCTCGAGCATGTTCTTGCTGCCGACCTCGTAGGAGACGCCCTTGACGGCGTCGATCTCCTCGCCGTCGATCGCGGCGGCCAGGTCGATGGAGACGAAGTCGCCGTCCTGAACCGCACGGTCGACGCCCTTGAGGGTGCCGAAGCGGGCGCGCAGGTCGTCGAGGCGGGCGGTGACGTCCTCGTCGGCGACGGTGGCCTCGTCGACGGTCAGCTCGATGTCGGAGAAGTCGGGCAGGTCGATCTCGGGGCGCGTGTCGACCTCGGCGGTGAAGCTGAAGTCGTCACCGTCGCTCGAGGGCACCTGCAGGTCGGTGATCTCCGGCTGGCCGAGCGGACGCACGGCGTTGGCCTCCAGGGCCTGGCCGTAGAAGTCGGGCAGGGCGTTGTTCACGGCCTCCTCGAGCACGGCGGCGCGGCCGACACGCTGCTCGATGATGCGGGCAGGGACCTTGCCCTTGCGGAAGCCAGGCACCTGGATGTGCTCGCCGATGTGCTTGATCGCCGCATCGAGGCTCGGCTTGAGCTCCTCGAACGGGACCTCGACGGTCATCTTGACCCGGGTCGGGCTGAGGGTCTCGAGCGCGCTCTTCACTGCGGGTTACTCCATTTGGGATGGGGTGCCGACCTGATGGTCGGCGGGACATTGACGGACCGACGCACCATGCTATAGGCCGCGCGCCCGCAGGCTAAATGGGCGTCGCCCCGGCGGCCCTATGCTCGGTGGCCATGAGCCAGTGGCTGACCCCCAACTCGTCGCCCGAACGGGCCGCGCTGCGCCCCATCCAGATGATCAGCGGCATCGTCGGTATGGGGGCCATCATGCTGTCGGCTGTGCGGATCCTGGTGGACCCGACCGCGCCGATGCCCTCCCCATGGGCGGTCGCCCTCGTGCTGGTGACGCTCGTCGGGTCGGCGATGGCCATCCGGGCCGTGGGCTATTCGGTGCCGGCCCTCCCCCTCGGACTGCCTCGCGAGAACGCCGAGACGACCAGCCTTCGCTTCTTCACCTCGACCACGACCCTGCGCAGCGCGCTGTCCGAGGCACCGGTTCTCGTGGCGTTCGCGGCGTCGTTCGCGTTCCTGCCGCACTCGTGGCTGCCGCTGATCATCGCGCTGCCCGGCGGCATCGCCCTGTTCTGGGTGCATGCGTGGCCGTCGCCACGCACCGCCGCGGCCGTCGAGGAGGGCCTCGAGGCCGATGGCGCCGAGAGCTACCTCAGCGAGTCACTCGGCTTCCGCTGAGTCGTCCCCGGCTGAGTCCTCCCCCGCTGGGTCGTCACTCGACCGTGCCGCCGCTGCGCCAGTAGACGCCGTCGGCACGGTCGAGGAACCCTTCCTCGACGAGGTACCTGCGCAGCGCGGCGACGTCCGGGTGATAGGGGCGCAGCAGGTTGTTGACGCTCGTCTCGTCGTACCTCTCCCCCGGCTCGAACTCCTGGGCGACGTGGTCGAGGATGACGAGCCGCTTGCGGATCTTCGTCGGGATGCTCTTCAGGCTGCCGTCCTGCGCGACGAAGGCTCGCAGCACCGAGTCCTTGTCGCGCAGGGCGTCCTGCAGGTCAGGGCGGAACATTCGGCCCACGCTAGGCGTCGACCCGGCCTGCGCCAACTGGATTCCGGTCAGTCCACGCGCTCCAGCTCAGAGGGTCGCCACGTCTTGTCGAACCACGGCTCCAGCGGCCCGTACAGCCGAAGCATCGGGAACCAGCTCTTCCCGGGCACCGTCTGGATCCAGTTCGCCTCCCTGCCCTCCGGAGCCTCCGGCCCGAACCACAGATGGACCGATCCGTCGTCCTCGCTGGCCACCGTGCCGCTCAGGCTCATCACGCTCGGGTACGGGTTTTCGGTCTGGAGCAGGGAGCGCGTCTGGGTGTCGTAGACGTCGACGGACCAGAAGTTCTTCGCGGGCGGGTTCGGCGGGAGGGTGAGGCGGTATGTGTGGCTCCCGTCGAGGACGGCGCCTTCGGCGTCGTGAACGAGGTACGCGTAGGCGGAGCCAGCGCCCACCTGCGCGTGCGCCATGGCGGGCGTGATCACCGTCGCGAAGTAGTGGAACTGGGTGCGCGCGTCGAGGAGCCGCGCGCCGTCACGCATGAACTCGTAGCTGCCGCCGACGAACGCCTGCAGCCAGCGCGAGCCCTCGTAGAGGTATGCCGCTGGGTCACGCGGCGCGTAGACGAGGGCCCGGCTGATCGCCGCGCCCGCACGGGCTGCCTGCTCGAGGAGCTCCCGCCGCCGGTCGTCCGGGGCGAAGGGCTGCCCGTGGACGATCCCGATTGCGGCGAGCTGTCCCGCCCGCTCCGGGTCCAGAGACTCGACCGGCTCCTCCTGCACCAGCTCGTCGACCTCCTCGAAGAACGAGATGTCGTTGGCGTGCACCGTGTTGAACTGAAGGTCCGCGACGTTGACGTAGTCCATGGCGGGTGGGTTGTCGGCCTCCGCCAGGGCGTACACCCTGGTCTGCTTCAGGGCGGGCACACCACCGAGGGCGCGGAACACCACCCAGTTGGTGAAGGTCGGCGTCCGGTAGACGAAGTACCCCTCCGGAACCTCGCCGTCATAGCCCGGGGGCAGGAACAGGTACCGGCCCCCTTCGCCTCGGTCAGGGCCGGCGATCCCCATGTCCGCGACATAGCGGAACCAGAAGTCGTCGACCACGCACAGCGACTCCTTGGGCGGCTCGATCACGACCGGCCCGGAGCGGAGGTCGATGAACATCGTCCCGTAGGTCGTCTCGGTGTTCGGGGTGAGGAACAGGGCGCCCGAGTTGGCTCGGGGGTCGGTGTACGCCAGCTGCCTCGGCTCGGTGAGCCCGATGCTCCGGAAGCCGCGCCTCATCGCGACGAGGGACGCACCGGGCACCGTGTTGAGGAACACTTCGACAGCGCGCATGAAGTCGAGCGAGTCATAGAGCTTCTCGACGGAGTCGTCCGTCGGCACCCCGTCGAAGAGCTCGTACTCGCCGAGCGGTGTCGAGACCCGGCTCGGCGTGCTCACGGCCTGCAGGCTCCGTTCCATGTCGTCCGCGCTTGCGCTGCTCACCGTGTCAGCCATCGTCGTTCCTCCGAAGCGCCGTCGTCTGCTCGTGTGGCGGGTCGTCGCCCCCGTCATGGCGATGAGTCCCCCGAGCCTCAGAGTCTTCGCGTCCGCGGCGGTCGGCTGCCTCACCCCGATCAGGTGACCGGCGGCGACGTCCGGAAAACCTCGGGCACACCAGATCCAGCCCACCTTCCCGCCGCCTCGCCTCGGGAGAGGTGTGAATGCGCGGCAGCTGGGAGAGGCTCAAACCCTCAGGCCGTGTCGCTGTGCCGGCTCGACCGGGGGCGCGCACTCTTCGCGTACTCTCGGTCGCTCGGCAAGCTGCCAGTCGGGCGTCCAAGGTCGGGGTGTTTGGTCACGATGACTCCACACACGCCGACCTCTGCTCCGGGGTGCTCAGGTACGCACACGACGTGCTTGCCGGGCTGGACCTGCATCACCACGGTGTCGTACGAGCTTGGCTCACGCATGTTGGTCCCCGCGAGTCCGCCGGCGAGGAGCACGGCCGGGATTGCGACGACCCAGCCGAGGCGCGCCGTGGGTGTGCACAGCCGCGGTGGATGTGCGGCAGTTCCTGGCCGGATGGGGCCAGCAGTGCTCATTTGATGCTCCAGTGCATGTGCTGGGATACCGACCGGGAGACTGGTGCGCCGGGCGGGCTGCTGACGCTGCCCATGCCGGCCACGCCCTTCCAGTAGCCCGACAGCCCGTCCCAACGGACGCCGTAGCCGTGGGTGAAGACGTCGCAGCTCTTCTGGTGCACGTCACCGTCGATGTAGGTGTTCCTGCACACCGTGTCGTAGTAGGTGCCGGTGTCGGTATCGGCAGTCGGCGCGGTCGCGGTGGGAGTCGCGGACAGCTGCATCGTCGTGGGCCGGCGGTCGCCTTTGCGAGGGTGATCGCGACGGTGCGTTCGGCCGCTGCCTTCGTCGGGATCTCCACGGGGGCCAGCATCGAACCGAAGTCGCGGACCGCGTCCTCGTACGAGCTGCCCATGGCCATCACCTCGGTGATCACGGACCGGCCCAGGCGCTTGTTCTCGGCGATGACCTTCATCGGTCCACGCCACTGAGCTTGGTGTCTGGGGTGGTCACCGTCGACAGGACCGAACCGGACTTGCCGTCGTCGGTCGAGATGGTGGTCACGTCGGAAGTCGACCCGGTCGGGGCGCTGGTGCGGACCTCGACGTTGCCCTTGACCGCTGAAGCTATGGTGTAGCCGTCGGTGCGATTGGTCTGCTTGACGACCGCGTCGCCCGCGTGTCCAGCGGCGACGCCGAGCGTGACGTGCAGTGTGCTCGTGGCTGCCTGTGCCGCGGGGACGGTCAGCGTGCTAGCCGCGACCAGACCGACGGCTACGGCGCCGCCCAGTGCCGCTCGGCGTCTCCGGCGCAATGTCGCGCCGGAGAGGGAATGCTGGCGGACCCCACGCGCCACCGCGAACACGTATCGTCTTGTTCTTCACCACGCCCTCCATCTCGGTGTCCGGACCTCCGATCGGTCACCGTCGACCGCTCGGGCCGAGGGCGTAAACGCCGCTGGGCGCCGCCGCCCTCGCCTGCCGAGACGCGCCACCATGCGTGCGATGTCGACAGAGGTCTTCCCCGACGCGCCGTCAGGCGACCCCAGATGCGTACGTGATGTGTACGTGGGTCGCGCCAAGGCGCTCCGCCGTGCTCAGACATCGGAGCGGGCGACGAGAATCGAACTCGCGTAATCAGTTTGGAAGACTGAGGCTCTACCATTGAGCTACGCCCGCAGGCCTCCGGTCGTGTGCGCAGATATCTGTGCACGACCGGCGATCCGAGGCGCTAGCCTACTGGTTCGCGTCCGACCGCCGAAATCGACCCGCCCGCGGGTCTCTTCGTGCGGTGCACCTCGGGCGCACGTCACACGACGGGGCATGGCGCAGTTTGGTAGCGCGTCCGCTTTGGGAGCGGAAGGTCGCAGGTTCAAATCCTGTTGCCCCGACCGAAGGTCCCTCCAACAGGGAGGAGCGAGGCACGAGCGACGGCGTGCCCCGACCGAAGGTCCCTCCAACAGGGAGGAGCGAGGCACGAGCGACGGCGTGCCCCGACCGAAGGTCCCTCCAACAGGGAGGAGCGAGGCAC